>DATGVT010000030.1:0-7515 GCA_035300005.1 Candidatus Acidiferrales bacterium | reverse complement strand
GCGTGCAGGATCTCCGAGGGCCGCTCGCGGCCGATCCAACCCAGCACCAGCACGCCGAGGACCACGCCCTCCGTGACCACCGGCAGCAGGCCCAGGAAGCCGAGCTCCACCGCCAGCAGGCGGTCGAACTCAGCCAGCTCGCGGGAAGGCGACCTGACCCAGACCGACTCCCGCTTGGAGACCACCCGCTCCAGCGGTTTCCCCTCCTCGATGGAGACCCGCTCCAGCGAACGGGGCGCCTCCGGCCAGGTGTGCCCCATGATCGCCCAGCCGCGGCTGGGCTCGGCCCGCAGCAGGACGCAGGCCCGGTCCGCCGAGCTGACCTGGCCGGCGTGCTGCGCCAGCCGGTCCAGGATCTGGTCCGCGTTGGTGCCGACGCGCAGCTGGGCGAACGCCTGCCCCAGTTCGCTCATGGGCGCCGCGAATGCTACCTGCGGGCGAGCGGGAAGCCTAGCTCTTAAGGGTAGGCCCGGGCCAGGAGATCGGCCAGGTGCAGAACCTCCATCTTCGACTTCCGCTGCCGGAGGCCGGCCTGGAGCTGCATCTGGCAGCCTGGGTTGCCGGTCACCACCGCCTGCGCACCGGTCCCCAGCAGGTCCTCCAGCTTCTCGTCCAGGATCCGGCGCGACATCTGCGGCTCCAGGGTGCTGTAGAGGCCGGCGGCGCCGCAGCAGATGTCCGGGTGCTCCATCTCGGCCAGCTCCACTCCCGGCAGCGCAGCCAGCAGCCGGCGAGGCGGCACCCGGATCCGCTGGGCGTGGGCCAGATGGCAGGCGTCCTGGTAGGTGACCCGGATCTCGAGCGGCCGCCGGGGCGGGGGCAGCCCCACCTCCAGCAGCCACTCGGAGAGGTCGCGCACCCGGGCGCCGAGACCGGGATAGAAGTCCTTCAGGTGCGACCCGCACCCGGCAGAGTCGACGACCAGGGCGTCGAACTGCTGGGCCGCGAAGACTTTCTCGTTGTGCTCCCGCAGGCGCCGGGCGCCCTCCAGGTCGCCGTTGTGGGCGAAGAGGGCGCCACAGCAGCGCTCGCCGGGCGGGAACCAGACCTCGCAGCCGGCCAACCGCAGCAGTTGGACAGCCGCCTGGTGAGACCGCGGGTAGAGGACCGGCATCACGCAGCCGACCAGAAACGCGACCCGGTGCCGGCGCTCGCCGAGGGCTGGCGCCACCCGCCCGGCGGGCGGCCGGAAGGGCGTCTCGAGCCGGGGCAGCTGCCTGCCCTGCGCGAAGAGCCCGGTCAGGCCCAGCTGCTGAGCGAAGCGGGTGAACGCGCCCAGGGCGCGCAGGCGGCCGGGATGGGCCAGCAGCTGGCGCAGGGCGAGCTTGCTCAGGACGCGCTTGGGGGCCGGCCGCCGGACGCGATCGAGCTCGGTCCGGCCGTGCTCGATGATGCGGCCGTAGGGCACCCCGGACGGGCAGACGGCCTCGCAGGTCCGGCAGCCCAGGCAGAGGTCGAGGTGCCGGGCCAGGTCCTCGCTGAACGGCAGCCCGCCGCGCTTCCACTGCGTCATCAGGTAGATCCGGCCGCGGGGCGACTCCGTCTCCAGGCCCGTGATCCGGAAGGTGGGGCAGGAGTTCAGGCAGAGGCCGCAGTGGACGCAGGTGGCGAGGTCGTCGTCGGCCGGGGCGTCCGGGCCGCTGAAGACGATGGGGCCGCCACTCACACGAAGAACCGTCCCGGGTTCAGCGTCCGCCGGGGATCGAAGGCGTCGCGCAGGCGGTGCATCAGCTCCCGGGTGGGGGGCGGCGTGCCCCAGGCGCCCACCTCCCGCTTTAGCTCGTCGGTGCCGGCCAGCAGGACCAGGGAGCCGCCGGCCGCCTCGGCGGCTGCGCGCGCCTCGCGGATCGGCCCGGCCTCGGTCGCGTCGAGCCAGTGGGCGACCCCCACCCCGGGCGAGGCGATCCAGCCCGCGGCCGCCGGCAGTCGCTCCAGCGCGCCCCGCAGCCGGCTGGGCGGGACCGAGATCCGGGCCCAGGTCTCCGAAGAGGTTCTTGCGTCGCGCTCCCACCGGGCGGCCCCGCCCGCCATCCAGCCCAGCTCCTCCGCCATCCGCTCGACGGCGACCCGGTTGCCACCCAGCCGGGCCCTGACCTCAGCCTGGGAGGAGAGCTCGAGGGCGATCGGAGGCAGCTTGAGGGCCAGGGCGCGCTCGGCCTCCCGCCAGGCCGCGGCGAGGCCGCCCGGCCGCGCCTCCAGGGTCAGCTCGTGGGCCGGGCGCGGGTAGACCTTGAAGGACGCCGCCACGATCACGCCCAGGGCGCCCAGGGCGCCCAGGTGAAGCTTGGCCAGGTCGTAGCCGGAGACGTTCTTCACGACCCGCCCGCCGGACGCCGCCAGCCGGCCGTCCGGGAGCGCGACGCGGAGCCCGATCACGAACTCACGCGGGGACCCGTAGCGGAGCCGGAGCGGCCCCGACCAGCCCGCGGCCAGGACGCCGCCGACCGTGTGCCCGGGCGAGTTGAACGGGTCCAGGGGAACGAACTGCCCGGCTTTGCCCAGGTGTTCCTGGAGCGCCTCCAGGGTCACGCCCGCCTCGACGGTGCAGGTGAGGTCGGCCTGGCTGTGCTCCAGGACCCGGTTCAGCCGCGAGGTTTCCAGCCGCAGGTCGGCTCGCTCCAGCGGGCCGCCCATCCCGGACGCCCGCCCCCCGCCGATGATCGCCACCTTCTGGCCGGCCTGATCCGCCTCCCAAAGGGTGCTCGCGAGCTCTTCGGCCGTGGCCGGGCGCTCGGTCGTGATCACCACCAGCGCGCCTCCGCGGCGAAGCCGGTGCGCGCCACCAGTCGGGCGTCCTTGCGCTCGGGGTCGGGGAAAATCTTGCCGGGGTTGAGCAGGCCCCCAGGGTCGAGCACGCGTTTCACCCGCTGCATGGCGTCGAGGTCGTCGGCGCTGTAGATCCAGGGCATGAAGGCGTTCTTCTCGAGGCCGATCCCGTGCTCGCCGGAGAGTGTGCCCCCCAGCTCGACCACCGCCCGCAGCATCTCCTCGCCGGCTTTCTCGACCACCTCCAGGATGCCCCGGTCCCGCATGTCGAAGAGGATGTTCGGGTGCAGGTTGCCGTCGCCGGCATGGAAGACGTTGGCGACCGGCAGCCGGTAGTGCTGGCCGATCTCCCCAACCTGGCTCAGGACCTGCGGCAGGCGCGTGCGGGGCACCACCCCGTCGTGCAGGTAGTAGTTGGGCTTGATCCGGCCCAGCGCGCCGATGGCGCCTTTGCGGCCGGCCCAGAGCAGGTCGCGCTCGGCCGCGTCGGCGGCCAGGCGCAAGGCGTAGGCGTCGTGCCGGCGCAAGATGGCCTGGACGGCGTCCATCTGCTCGGAGGTCGCCTCCTCGATCCCCTCCACCTCGGCCAGCAGGACCGCCCCGGCGTCGGTCGGATAGCCGGCCCGGTAGTGCGCTTCCACGGCGCCGATGGTGACCCGGTCCATCATCTCCAGAGCCGCGGGGACGATGCCGTGGCCGATCACGTCCGAGACGGCGGCGCTGGCGGTCTCGAGGCTGGGGAAGGCGGCCATCAGCGTGGCCACCGAGCCGGGCAGGCTGAGCAGCCGGACCCTGACCTTGGTGATGACGCAGAGGGTTCCCTCGGAGCCGACCAGCACCCCCAGCAGGTCGAGCCCGGGTTGGTCGGGGGCCTCGCCGCCGACCCAGTGCCGGCTGCCGTCGGCCAGCACCACCTCCATCGCCTGCACGTGGTTGCTGGTGACCCCGTAGTAGAGGCAGTGCGGGCCGCCCGAGTTCTCAGCCGCGTTGCCGCCGATGGTGCAAGCCTTCTGGCTGGAGGGGTCGGGGGCGTAGAAGAGACCGTGCCGGTGGGCGGCCATCTGGAGGTCGTAGTTGACGACGCCGGGCTCGACCAGGGCGGTGTGGCGTAGCGGATCCAGCTCCAGGATCCGCCGCATCCGCGTCACCTGGAGCGCGATGCCGCCCCGGATCGTGACGGCCCCGCCCGACAGCCCGGTGCCGGCGCCGCGGGGCACCACGGGCAGGCCGTGCTGGGCCCCGATCTTCACGACCGCGACCACCTCCTCGGCCGTCCCCGGCAGGACCACCACGTCTGGCAGGGCGCCCGCGATGGAGCCGTCGCGGTCGAAGATCTTGAGGTCGTTGGGCTCGGCGACGACGTTCTCGGCGCCCACGGCGCGCCGGAGCTGCTCCAGGACGCTGGCGGCCAGCATTAGGCGTGCGGCCGGAAACCCGGCCGAGAGATTGCGGTCACAGGTGGTCCGGATGCAAGGAACAGACGAGCACCGGAGCGAGCGTATTGGAAATACGTGAGCGAGGAGCGCAGGAGGTGACGTAGCAGGCGGGCCGCATGGGGACGCCAGCTCCGGTCGGGCTTTCTTGGCCGCACGCCTTAGGCCAGCGGGGCCTCCAGCTCGGGGCTGCGCTCGAAGACCTCGAAGCGGCGGGCGCGGGCCCCAGGCAGGCCGGGCGCCTCGCGCGGCTCCCGGCCGGGCAGCAGGCTGCGCAGCCAGGCCAGGCACTCGGCGTCGCCGGGCATCCGGTCGTCCCGCTCGAAGACCACCTCGTGGATGCGGCTGTGGGGCGAGATCTGGATCGTGAACCAGACGCCCAGCCCGTCCTCGGTCACGTGGTGGTGGCGCTCGTCGATGCGGCGGTTGACCGGCAGCTTGAGCGGTTTTGCCTCGGCGGCCTCCCGGAGGCGGGCGGCGGCCTCCTCGATCTCCAACACCCGGCGCCGATCATACGAAGGTCGCTGGGGCCTATCGGGCACATAGAAAGTCTCTATCGAGGGGGCGGCGATCATTGACTTTGCATGGCGCGTTCTGTTCGATGGGATCATGGACATCGTCCTCTACTCGACGCGGGACTGTGAGGAGTCGCTGGTCATCCGCGAGTACCTGCAGAGTCTCGGGATCGGCTACCGGCTGCGCACGCTGGACCGCGACGCCGGTGCCCGACGCGAGTGGGAGGACCTGGACGGTGAGGTGACGCCACTGGTGGTCATCGACCAGCGCCAGATCGTCCGCGGACTCGACCGCTCCCGTCTCGACCAGCTCCTGGGCTGCATCGGCTGCTAGACGGCGCGGGCCGCTGACCCCGCCCGACTAAACTCGGCCTCGTGGATCCCCGCGCCCGGGTGGAGGCCGCCCTCCGGCAGCGGCCTGTCGACCGCCCTCCGGCCGGCGCCTGGGGCCACGCCTACCGGCAGGAATGGTCGCCCGTCGAGCTGGCCGCCGTCACCGTCGACCGGGCCCGGCGGCTGGGCTGGGACTTCGTCAAGTTCCAGCCGCGGGCGTCGTGCTTCGCCGAGGCCTTCGGCTCCGAGTACCGGCCCTCCGGGCACTCGCTGCGGGCGCCGGTGCTGGTCCGGGCCGCGGTCGGCTCGGCGGAAGACTGGCGCGGGCTCCGGCTGGTCAACCCCCGGGCGCTGGAGGATCAGGTCGAGGGGATCGCCCTCACCAGGCGCGGGCTGGGCCCCCGGGTGCCGCTGCTCCAGACCGTCTTCTCACCGCTGACCGTCGCCGGCTATCTGGTCGGCAGGTCGCCGGCGCGCGCCGTGCGCGAGCTGCGCTCCCACCCGGACCTGGTGCTGCCGGCCCTGGACCGGATCGCCGAGACGCTGGGGGACTTCGCCCGCCGCTCGGTGGAGGCGGGCGCGGACGGCGTCTTCTACGCCATCTCCGGGTATGCCTCGGCCGAGAGGATGCCGCGTGACGCGTACGTCGAGCTGGCCCTGCCGCTGGACCGCCAGGTGCTGGCCGCGCTGCCGGAGGCAGCGTGGTTCAACGTCCTTCACGTCTGCGGGTCGCGCATCTACCTGGACGTCGCCCGCCAGCTCCCCGTGCAGGCGGTGAGCTGGTCGGTGCACAACCGCGGCAACCCCTCGCTGGCCGAAGGCGGTCGGATCAGCGGCAAGGCGGTGATGGGAGGGCTCGGCCAGCGGACGACCCTGCTCCGCGGGCCGGCTGATTCCATCCAGCGCGAGGTGCAGGCCGCGGTGCGCGAGACGGGCGGCCGCGGCCTCCTCCTGGCGCCAGGCTGCTCGGTTCCGCCGGCGGCCGGGGAGGCCAACCTGAAGGCGATGATGCAGGCGGTGGCGGCGTGAGCGGGCCGGTGACCGGCCTGGCCGAGATCGTCCTCTGGGTCCGCGACCTCCAGGCGGCGCTGGGCTTCTACCGCGACCTCTTCGGCCTGGAGGTGATCTCGCCGCCCGAGCTGCCGAACCGCTTCCTGCGGGCGTCCGCCGGCGCCGGCGAGGTGCCGCAGATGATCGTGCTGGTGCCGCACCCGGATCCGGCCGGCCGGTTTCCCCGGGAGAAGCCGCAACGAGTGCTGCACCACCTGGCTTTTTCGGTCGCCGGCGACCGCTACGCGGAGCTGGAGCGCCGCTGCCGGGAGGCGGGGATGGAAGTGCGGGGGGGCGTGCACCCGGTGCTGAAGGGCGTGCGCACCTTCTACGTGGACGACCCGGACGGGAATGAAGTGGAATGTATATCTCCGGAACCTGCCGAGGAGACTTCTGGACAGCGGTAGCGGCCCATTAGACCCTCGGCCACTTCGACCATGGCGCCCAGCTTAGTTTCGGTGGCGCTGCTGAAGCGGCCGACAAATCTCCGCGGCCATGCGGCGTTGGGTTTCATCTGCGTCGTCCTGCTCGTCGCTTGCGCAAGCGCCTCGACCAAGGGTTCGCGGGTCTCGCCTGAAACGTCGGCCTCTCCCACAGAAGCCATCTCGCCGGCGCCGGCTGCATCCAACAGTCCAGGCGCGTTCCTACCCGGCGACTGCACGTATCCGGCAACTGGCGGTACCCGGACTGAGCCGGTTCACGACACGTTCCAAACCGCCTTTTCTGTCCCGGCTGGATGGACCCGTCAGGACACTGCGAACACGGAATTGCCTTTCTTGTTGACGGCTCCCTCGACTTACCAGTACTCGCCCACAACCATCTTGGTAAGCGCTCCATGGCCCGCCGATCCCAGCCTCACCCCAACCGCCTTCCTGGGTCGAATGACTCAAGGCGGCGTTTACGTGGATGGCTATCCCCTAATGGTGACCGCCGCGCCAGAGCCGTGCAGCATCGGAAGCGATCCTGGAGCCTTTATCTCGTATACAAGCGGACCCAATGCCGGATACATGGTCATTTGGTTCCACTTCAACGACTACTACGAGCTTCGCCTCAGGGGGAATGGAGGGGTTGACCAGAGAGCCGTCAGAGACGCCAAGGGCGTCCTGGCCTCGGTCACATACGCACACAATGTGCCGCCGCCGGGTTATTCACCATCGCCACCGAGGTGACGTTTAGGTTCCTGATGACAGATCGGAGATTCATCGTCGACAACCCGGACGGCAACGAGGTCGAGGCCATAGCTCCCGCCTAGACTCTGGGCCGGGGCCCGTAGCTCAGCTGGTTAGAGCGGCCGACTCATAATCGGCTGGTCGATGGTTCGAGGCCATCCGGGCCCACCCCGCGAATATGAAGGTCTGAGCAGAAGCGGCGCCCTGGCCAGGGAGCTCGAAAACGCAGTTCAGGGTCTGGCCGAGTAT
>DATGVT010000029.1:0-14530 GCA_035300005.1 Candidatus Acidiferrales bacterium | reverse complement strand
CTCGTCGACGAAACGGCGCATCGCGTCCGGGCTCTGGACCTCGAGCAGGAGCCGGAAGGCGCCCAGCGAGCGGTAAGACGCGATGCCGGCCCGGGCTCCGGCCCGGCGGGCCAGGCGGAGGGCCTGGCGGGCCTCCTGGTGCGAGCGAGCGAGCTCGCCGGCCGCCTCGGCCAGGTTGCCCACCCCGACCGACACGCTGCCTGGCCTCACGACCCGAGATGCCGCCGCCTGGAGCTGCTCCGCCAGCCGTTCGGCCGCCGCCAGCTCCGGGGCCGCCTCGGCCGGGACCAGGAAGACGGCCGAGGCCGACCGGATCAAGGTCAGCGCGCCCGGCAGCCGGCGCCTGACCAGCTCGGTGAGCACGTCGTCCAGGCGGCGCTGGCGGCTGGGCCGGCGCTGCTCCTCGATCTCGTCGGCCTCCAGCACCAGCACCCAGGCGCGCTGGGGGATGCGGTGGCCCAGCCGCTCCGCCTGCCGGGCCAGCCGCTCGGCCTCCCCCGCCTCCAGGTCGCCGGTCAGCAGCTCCTCGACCAGGTCTCCTCGCAGGCGGCGCTCGACCTCGGCCGCCGCCCGCTCTTTCGAGAGCTCCAGCGCCAGGACCGTCGAGCCGTGCTCCAGGGCCCGGAGGCGGCCGTCCTCGTCGGGCTGGGGTGGTTCCGGCACGCTGACGGCGAGCAGGCCCAAGAGCTCGCTTCCGGCCCGGACCGGCACCACGTCCAGCGGGCGCGGCGGCCGCCCGGCGGAGATCCGGAGCTCGCGGCTGCCGGAAACCAGGAGTCGCGGCGGGATGTGCAGGCGGGCCGGCAGCTCGCCGTACCCCGCCAGCAGCCGGAAGCCGTCGCTGGAGTAGAGGGCGGCGCCACCGCCGGCGAGAGCGCCCACAGCTTCCAGGATGGCCGGGATCCCAGACCCCTCCAGCGACAGCTTGGTGAAGCGCTCGTGGATGTCGTGGGAGAGCCGGATCTCGGCCAGCTGGAACTCCAGCAGCCGCTGCAGCTCGCTCCTCTCGAGAATCCCCGCCACCTGGGCGGCGAGGGCGCGCAGGAAGTCGACGTCGGCGGGCGCGAAGGCGCGCCGGGCCACCGACTGCACGTTCAGGACGCCGACCAGGCGGTCGCCGGCCTCGATCGGGACCGAGAGCATGGAGCGGAAGCGCTCCTGGTCGAGGCCGGGGATCCACTTCCAGTGAGGTTCGCGCCGGACGTCGCGCACGGCCCGCGGCTCTCTGGTCTCGGCGACCCAACCGGTGATCCCCTCCCCCACCTTCATGGTCACCCGCCCGACCATCCCTTCGTTGAGGCCGTTGGTCGCGGTCAGCACCAGCTCCCGGCCGCCCGGCCGGAGCAGGTAGACGGAGCAGACGTCGGTGCCCATGGCCGAGGTGGTCTCCCGGATGATCAGCTCCAGGAGGGCGTCCGGCTCCTGGGTGGAGGCCGCGGCCTGGGCCAGGCGGACCAGGAAGCCCAGCTCCCGGTCGGCCAGGCTGACAGCGCTCGCAATTGTGGCTTCCATACGAAATGCGCCTTCCCCAATAGTCTGCCTCAACCAAGCTGGTGCTAGCGGACGCTGATGCAGGCCCGGGGGCGGCGCTTCAGCAGGCCCGCCCTCGGGGGCCCAGGCGGCATACCGAGAGAATGATCCCGTCGTCCCGATCGACAGGATCCGGCCGCTGGCAGGCGGGTTCCGGCTGGGGCAGAGGATGATCACCGCGCAGGCTTCCGATCGGCTGGTGGTCGAGCACGAACCGCGTGGGATCCACAAAGCGAGAAGGAAAAGCGGGGAAGCCCGAGCAGGCAGCCGGTGGGAGGGCGCCACGCCAGACGTTCGCATCCAGCTCGCCGACGTAGACGGCGAAGTGGAGGTGGGTTCGCGGACCCATGTCCGCGACGTCGGCGAATTCCTGGCCTCGGGCCACCAGGGTGCCGGGGCCGAACCCAGGCCGCGGCCACACGTGCCAGTACTGCGTGAGCACGGTGCCCAGCCCGGGCACCTGGTGGCGGATCAGGACTCCACCCCTGAAGGTGGGGTCGACCGTGTACCCGGCGATCTCGCCGTCGGCGGCCGCCAGCACGGGCTGGATGCCGGTCCGGACATCGGTGCCCGTATGCAGCCAGATCCCGCCCCCGGGGCAGGCGCGAATCACCGTCCCGTCGCAGTAGCGCCACTCGCTTCCGAAGCCCAGGCAGTGTGGCTCCCAGCTGGGTAGGGGAAGCTGGAAGGCGCCGGCGGATGGCGCCTGGGCAGCCACCGGCGCCGGCGCCAGGGTCGCCAGCACAGCCAGCAGGGCGGGAACGACCAGCCACGCGCGCATCCCACCCATTACAACGCGCCGGGGAGTCTAGATCCTCTCAGGGGGTGGCTGAAGGCGCGCCGGCGCAGTCCCGGCAGACTCCTGAGAAGACGAGGCTGTGCCCGCTGAGACGGTAGCCGGTGCTCTCTTCGATCTCCTTGAACGCACCCTCCACCACGCAGCCCGGCACCTCCGCGACCCGGCCGCAGGTCTCACAGCGGACGTGCTCGTGGTGGGCGCGGCGAGCCTCATAGCGCGAGAGCCCGTCGCCGAGATCGACGCGCTGGATCAGGCCCTCGCCTTCGAGCACACCGACCGCCCGAAAGACGGTCGAGTAGTCGCCGGAACCGATGGTCGAGCGCACCCGCTCGAGAAGCTCGTCCAGCGACCAGGCCTCATGGTTCCGGCTCGAGAAGACGCCTCGGAGAGCGTCCCGCACCGGGCTGGGCCTGGGCATCACCTGAAGGCTAGCAGACCCCCATCGACTTGCGTAAGCCACTTGCGCATGAGACTTGTGCAACTGCTATGCTGCTGCCGCGGCGGCGGTCAGTGTGGGAACTGGGGTTGGAATGAGATTCAGAACGGCCGGCCTGCTCCTGACGGGCCTGGCCGCCCTGCTGGCGACCGCCTGTGGGTTGGCCGGCCCGAGCGGCGGCGCCAGCGGGAGGATCGAGGTGGTGGCGGCGGAGAACTTCTGGGGCAGCATCGCCACCCAGCTCGGCGGCGACCGGGTCCACGTGACCAGCATCATCACCAACCCCGACACGGATCCACACGACTACGACGCCACCCCCAACGACGCCAGGCTGATCGCGCGCGCCAGCTATGTGATCGTGAACGGCGCCGGCTACGACCCCTGGGCCGCAAAGCTGGCGGCTGCGAACCCGGTCTCCGGCCGTCTGCTTCTGGACGTCGGTGACCTGGTCGGGGTGAGAGAGGGCGGCAACCCGCACTTCTGGTACTCCCCCGACTACGTGGACAGGGTGATCCACCGCATCACCGCCGACCTCAAGAAGCTCGATTCGGGCGACTCCAGCTACTTCGACCAGCGGAGCTCTCAGTACCAGGAGGCCGGGCTGAAGGACTACCACGACACCCTCGCCAGCATCAGGCAGAGGTACGCCGGCGCCCCCGTGGGCGCCTCGGAAAGCATCTTCGTTTACCTGGCCCGGGCGACCGGCCTCGACCTGATCACGCCACCCGGCTACCTGAAGGCGATCAGCGAAGGGACCGATCCCAGCGCCGCCGACAAGGCTACCGTCGACCGCCAGCTGGCCAGCAGGCAGGTCAGGGTCTTCGTCTTCAACTCCCAGAACTCGACGCCCGACGTCCAGGGTATGGTCCGCAAGGCGAAGGCGGCGGGCATCCCGGTCGTCGAGATCTCCGAGACCTCCCGGCCTGACCAGACCTTCCAGGATTGGCAGACCCGGCAGCTCAAGTCGCTGCTGAGGTCGCTGGGTGGCTGACTTGCCTGACGGGGCGGTCGTGCGGTTCGAGTACGCGGGTGTCAGGCTGGGCGGCCACTACGTCTGGCGGCAGGTCGACCTTGAGGTCCGCCCGGGCGAGTTCGTGGCCATCCTCGGCCCCAACGGGGCCGGCAAGTCAACCCTCCTCAAGTGCGCTCTCGGACTGATCCCGCTGGCGGAAGGAAGCGTGAGCGTCTTTGGGCAGCGAGTCCGCCGCGGCAACGACGCGGTTGGCTATCTCCCGCAGCGGCGAAGCCTCGACGCCGACCTCCGGATCCGCGGGCTCGACCTGGTGCGGCTGGGGCTCGACGGAGCCAGGTGGGGTTTTCCGCTTCCGCTGGTGGACAGGTTGCGTCCCGGTCCGGACACCAGCCGGCGCGTCGCCGAGGTGATCCGCCTGGTCGGCGCCGAGGGCTACGCCGGCCGCTCCATCGGCGAGCTCTCGGGCGGGGAGCAGCAGCGAGTCCTGATCGCGCAGGCGCTGGTCTCGGGCGCGCGCATGCTATTCCTGGACGAGCCGCTCGAGAGCCTCGACCTGAGCAACCAGCAGGCGATCTCGGGGCTGGTTCAGCGGATCTGCCAGGAAAGGCAGGTCACGGTCTTGCTGGTCGCGCACGACGTGAACCCCATCCTTCCCTACCTGGACCGGGTCGTCTACGTGGCCCAGGGCCAGGTCGTCTCCGGGAAGCCCGAGGACGTGATCCGCACCGAAACCCTGAGCCGACTTTACGGGGCGCCGGTCGAGGTGCTGCGAACCAGCGACGGGCGGCTGGTGGTCGTCGGCCAGCAGGAGCCTGTCAGCTATCACGGGCACGGAGCCACCTGAGATGGCGGATCAGCCCTCCTGGGATCTGCTGGCCGACCTCCAGCTGATCCTGCAGTTCCACTTCATGCAGAACGCGCTGCTGGTCGGGACCCTGGTCGCCCTGCTGGCGGGCGCCATCGGCTACTTCGTGGTCCTCCGCGGCCAGAGCTTCGCCGCCCACATGCTCTCGCAGGTCGGGTTCCCGGGAGCTGCGGCCGGGGCGCTCCTGCACACCTCGCCGGCGCTCGGCCTGGTCGTTTTCTGCGTCGGCGGCGCCCTGGGCGTCAGCTGGACCGGCCGCAGCCTGGACGCCGGCCGGCGGGCGGAATCCGCCGCGGTGGGCAGCATCCTCGCCTTTTCGCTGGCCCTGGGACTTCTCTTTTTCAGGCTCTACGCCGGCTCGGCCCAGGGCATCTATGGGTTCCTGTTCGGCAGCATCCTCGGGATCACGGACCGCGACGTGCTGGTGGCGGCTGCCACCACGCTGGCCGGCCTCGCCGTGGTGGCCGTCATCGGCCGCCCGCTGCTCTTCGTCTCCGTCGATCCGGAGGCGGCGGAGGCGCGCGGCGTCCCGGTGCGAGCCGTCTCGGTTCTGTTCCTGGTCCTGGTCGCCCTCTCGGTCGCCGAGACGGTCCAGGTGATCGGCACCCTGCTGGTCTTCGCGCTCTTGGTCACGCCTGGCGCCGCCGCCCAGCAGCTCACCGCGCGTCCTGGCCTCGGCCTGGCCCTCACGATCGCGCTTGCGCTGCTGTTCGTCTGGGGCGGCCTGGCGCTGGCCTACTTCAGCCTCTTTCCGGTCGGCTTCTTCGTCACCAGCCTGGCCTTCGCGACCTACCTCGGCATCAGGATGATGCTGAGGGCGGCGGCCGGCAGCCGCCCCCCAGCCCACGCGGCCCTGGGGTCAGCGTCGTGATCGAGCTTGCGCTCCAGGCTTTTTCGCCGAACCTGGTCGACGACGTCCGGGAGATCCTCAGCTACGACTTCATGCAGCGCGCAATCGTGGCGGGGACCTTCATCGCGCTGGCCGCCGGTCTGGTCGGCTACTTCATCGTGCTCCGCAACGAGGTGTTCACCAGCGACGCCCTCGGCCACGTCGCCTTCACGGGCGGGCTGGCCTCGCTGCTGGCGAATCTGCAGCTGCTGCTGGGCGTGTTCGGGGGCACGATCGCGGTCGCGGTCGGGATGGGCAGCCTGGGCGGGCGTGGGCGCGGGCGCGATGTCGCGACCGGCACCGTGTTCGCCTGGGTCCTTGGAGTCGGCGCCCTCTTCCTCAGCCTCTACACGTCTGCCCGCAGCGCGGGCGGTGGCACGGCGGGGGTGACGATCCTGTTCGGATCGATCCTTGGCTTGCAAGAGCCTCAGGCCACGATCGCCGCCGGGGCCGCGATCGCCACCAGCCTGGTGCTGCTGGCGATCGCCCGGCCGCTCATGTTCGTGAGCATCGATCCCGACGTGGCAGCCGCGCGCGGAGTCCCGACGGCGCTGGTCACCGTCCTCTTCCTGGTCCTGGTCGGGGCCACGGTCGCGGAAGCTGTGCAGGCGGTGGGGGCGCTGCTCATCTTCGGCCTCATGGTCACGCCGGCGGCGATCGCGCAGAGGGTCACCTCGAGGCCCTACGCCGGAATGCTGCTTTCGGGAGCCCTGGCCGTCTGCTTTGTCTGGCTGGGCCTCGGCCTCGCCTTCTACCTTGCGTATCCGGCGAGCTTTTTCATCACGGCGCTGGCCTTCGGAACCTACCTGGCGTCTGCGCTCGCCTCCCGCAGCGGACGGCTCCGCCTACGGTCGGTCTAGTTCGGGCGTCGCCTTCCTCAGGCGAACCTCCTGGACGGCGTAGCCGCCCGGTCGGGGTGATCGTTACGACCTTCGCAACGCTGAAGCGACCGAGCGCACTGATCCCCCTGGCGATGTCGTTCGCGGCCCTCAGCCTGGTCCTGGGTCACACTGCGCTCTACGGCGTGACCCATGAGGCCGACGAGGGGCTCGCGGCACACGTCTGGCAGCTGCTGATGGCTGGCCAGATACCGGTCATCGCGTTCTTCGCGGTCAGGTGGCTGCCGCGAAGCCCAGCGCCAGCACTTCTGGTCCTCGTGCTGCAGGCCGTGGGGGGGCTGGCGGCGGCCGCCCCCGTCTTCCTCCTCAAGCTCTAGCGGCCGCCGCTTGCTCAGCCCCTAATTCACGTCCAGGTCCAGCGCCTGCCCGATGTAGTAGCGCAGGACATCCCTGTCCAGGCTGCCGGCGTCTCTGATCTTGATGTGTCTCCCTGACTTGCCCGCCCCCCGGAGGAGGTCGAACTTATCCTCGAACCTGGCACCCCGTGTAAAGCCGAGGGTGATGCCCTTCTTGTTCGGGATGATCCAGGCGAAGATCGTCCTGCCCTTGAAGACTGGCATCCCGTAGCTGACGGCCTCCTGGGCGTGAGGAGCGCACTCACGGACCAGGGCCCGCAGCGTCGCAACGGTCTCCCGATGCTCGAGAGGAAACTTGCTGTTCACGAAGTCATCCACCGTCATGACCGCTCCCCTGCCTAAGCCCTCTTGATCCGCGCGGCTGCCACCAGCTCCTCGAGCCGGTCCATGGTCTCAGTCGCCCCGGACTCCATGCCGCTCTGGACCATGCCGTCGCGATCGGCGACCGACTGGAAGACGGACTGATCCGTCAGCCTGGTCTTGCCGTCGATCTCTTCGAGGGTCAGGGTCTCCAGCAGGACGTGGCCGGGCACGCCTTCGTACTCGAACGTGAAGACGAGCCGCTCCGGCGCCGTGATGTCGTGGTAGACGCCGTGGAACGCGTGCTCGTTGCGGTCAGGGTCGAGGTGCACGTAACGCCACCTGCCGCCCGGCCGCACGTCCATCTCGTCGACCTTGGTGGTGTGGCTTCTCGGGCCCCACCACTGCGGTATGAGCCTGGGGTCCGTCATCGTCTTGAACACGAGCTCGCGAGGCGCATCGAACGTGCGCCGCCCGACGATCTCCTGCTTCCCCGGGACAATCTCGAGCGCGTAAGCCGTCTTGCTCATGGTGTCTCTCCCTTGGCGTCCGAGCCTTCATCACGCCCCGCCTGCAGCCCGCGCAGCAGTTCGTCGAGCCGATCGTGGCGCTCCTCCCAGGCATGGCGATACCTCTCGACCCAGTCGGACACGTCCTTCAGGGCTGCCGGCTCCAGGCGGCAAGGCCGCCACTGCGCCTTCCTCCCCTGACTGATGAGACCGGCCCGCTGCAGCACCTTCAGGTGCTTCGACACTGTGGGCAGCTTCAGGTCGAACGGAGCCGCAAGCTCCAGTACCGTGCCCTCGCCGTGCTCCAACCGGGAGAGGATCGCTCTCCGGGTCGGGTCGGCCAGTGCCATCAGCACCATGCTCAGTCGATCTCTCGGCATGTCATTCCACCGTCTGGCTAATTAGCTGATTGGAAGATTACCCACCCGACCGACCTCTGTCAAGGCCCAGCTCAACTGGAAGCAATCGAGGCCCGCGCAGGTTATTGAGCTGAAAAGCAAGTGGAGGTGCAGCCCATGATCGGCAAACTGCTGGCCCTGAAGAGCCTGGTCGTCCCCGAGCCGCCCCAGCCGCCCCACGCTGAGTTGGAGCACGCCCACTGGGACGCTGACACTCGCACGTGGCGAGGGCACCCTCAGCCGGCCGCCGAGGACGACGCGGCCTAGCGCGGATCTCGGCGCAGTCATGATCGGGCCTCAGGTCGCCGCCGCCGCTATGCTCCTTGAATGGCAGCCCCGAGGTTGGTCCTGACCCGCCGGCTGGCGCTCGACTTCGGCCGCTGCCAGACCGCGCTCTGTAGCCACTGACCCTCACTCCACGCTCACCGGCGCGCGTAGGCGCGCCTCCGCATCAGACAGATTCGAGGAGAGTCAGATGAGCGTTACCGAAAAGCTGCTCGCGAACAACCAGCGATACGCGGGTTCCTTCACCAAGGGCGACCTTCCGATGCCGCCTGGCAAGCGGGTCGCGGTGCTGGCCTGCATGGACGCCAGGCTTGACGTCCACAAGATTCTCGGCCTCGAGGAGGGCGACGCCCATGTCATCCGAAATGCGGGCGGCGTGGCGACCGACGACGCGATCCGCTCGCTGGTGATCTCCCAGCGGTTGCTGGGGACCGAGGAGATCATCCTCATCCATCACACGGACTGCGGGATGCTGACCTTCACGGACGGAGAAGTGAAGCAGCAGATCGAACGGGAAACCGGCATCCGCCCCCCGTTCGCACTCGAAGCCTTCAGCGATGTCGAGGAGGACGTCCGGCAGAGCATCGCCCGAATCGAGGCGAGCCCGTTCATCCCGAAAAAGTCGAGCGTCCGCGGTTTCGTCTACGACGTCCGCCGAGGGCGCCTCGGCGAGGTGAGTGTTCCCGCCGGCCGCGCCGGCTGAAGCTCCACCTGGGTGGGGTGGGCATCGGCCCCACCCCACCTGGCGGCGGCGTCGGGCCTGGATGTCGAAGCTCAGATGGTGCCCCCGGGAGGACTCGAACCTCCGCACGTGGTTTAGGAAACCACTGCTCTGATCCCCTGAGCTACGGGGGCCGGGGGTTAGGTTACCCGGCCCGGCGGGCGCGGCCGATGCGCACTTGCAGCTGATCGACCTCGAGCGCGAGTGCTACGCGTGGGATCGACTATGAGCTGGCCCAGGGACCCACGGGCGCGGTGGTCACCCTCACCGCCCAGGGTGAGGGCGAAGCCGTGCTGGCCGGGATGTTCCTGCCGGGCTAGACGGGGAGCGGGATCAGGTCAGGCCGCGTGAGCCTTGGCCGAGATCAGGGCGCGGATCTGCTCGTCGCTCATCTCCATGTCGCGATGGACCTCGTCGGCGTGAGCGCGGACTGCCTTGAACAGCTCCTCCTGGTTCTCTCCCTCGATCAGCTGGCCGCAGCTGCAGTTCATCGAAAGCATCTAGCTGGCCCTCCGTTGCTGAAGTCGGTCCTGGTTCTTCTGAACGCAGTCCTGCGAGCAGAAGACGAGGTCGCCGGCCACGAACCCGTTCCCGTCCCCGTCGGTCCACTCGGCCCGAGGCTTGCCGCAGCCGGGGCACGGCTCCTGGACGTCGGATTCAACCTGCATTGTAGCCTGATCTTACATCATAACTAACAGGAAATGGCAGCCAACTGGGCGAGGATAGGCCTGCCGCCGGGGTGCCGATCAGGCGGTCCGGCGGGCCGGGAAGGCCTCCGCGCGGTGGGAGCGGGGCCTGAGCGCCGCCTCCGCGTCCGCCAGCGTGACCCGGGCGCGCTTGTAGTTCCGGAGGGCGAAGCGGTCGCAGGCGGTCTCGGCCTGCGACTTCCGGCCCAGCCGCTCCTTGATGTACCAGTGCAGCCACTCATGGCAGTAGAGGAACCGGAGCACCTCCCGGGGCCGGGTGAAGGTCACCCCCGCGGAGAGCCAGACGAACCGGATGCCGCGGGCCCGGGTGCGGCGGGCGGCGTAGTAGACGATCTCGCCGAAGGGCAGGAAGGGATCCGGCAGCTGAAGCGTGATCCGGTGGTCGTCGAACTCGGCCCGAGCCGCCAGATGGGGCTGGCGGCGGTACCGGAGCGGGTCCACGAAGAGGTCGTATCCGTCGGCCCGGGGCAGGCCTCGGAGCATCCTACGGATCTGGGCAGGGGTGAGGGAAGGGACGTTGGAGGTGATCTTCAAGGCCGTGGAACCTCAAAGATTAATGCCCGCAGGCCCGCCCCGCCAGCCCATCGGGAAAGCTGGGGCGCCGCCGGCCGGCGCCCCGCCCCGAAGCTCGAAAGAGGGCTACTTCAGCAGCAGCCAGACCACGCTGTTGACGATGCTGAGGGTGGCGTTGAACTCGGTGTTGAAGTCCTTCTGGGTGCTGCTCAGGAGGAGGGCGAAGTAGGTGTTGCCGTCCGCGGTGGCGCCCATGAACACCAGCATCACCGCCGGGATCGACTGGCCGCCACCCTGGGAGACCAGGGTGTAGCAGTAGCCCTGGATGATGCCGTTGGCGCCGTTCAGGGCCCCGGTCTGGGTGTTGATGCACTGCTTGGTGTCGGGGTACTTGGACTGAAGCGTCGCCAGAACCTGGGCCTGGAGCTGGGCCGGCGTGGCCGCCGGGCTCTGCGGGCCGCTCGAGAAGACGAGGATCCCGAGGCCCTGGTTGTCGGCGATCGCGATCGTGTTCGCGGTGTTGCTGACAACCCGGAAGCCGGTGGTCGGCAGGGTGACCTCCAGCGCGGAGTTGCGCACCGTCTGCCCGCCGCCCCCGGTCGGCTGTGAGGTCGGCCTGGTGGTGGGCTGGGTGGTCGGCCTGCTGGTCGGCTGGGTGGTGGGCTGGCTCGTCGGCTGGCTCGTCGGCTGGGACGTAGGTGAGGCCTTGGGCGAGGGCAGCACCCTGGCCTCGGGCGAGGGGGTGACGTTGCGGGCCACGGCGTAGACGACGACGCCACAGCCCGACATCAGCACGACCAGCCCGACGATGACGCCGATGATCAGCGCCCAGGGGGTCCGGTGGACGGTCGGCTGCGGGCCCGTGGCTTGGGGTGCGTAGTACGGCGGCGGGTAGGCGCCGGGCGGGCTCCCGGGGGGC
Source organism: Candidatus Acidiferrales bacterium (assembly GCA_035300005.1). Classification (GTDB taxonomy): domain Bacteria; phylum Chloroflexota; class Dormibacteria; order Dormibacterales; family Dormibacteraceae; genus DATGVT01. The sequence continues at coordinate 3,431 of DATGVT010000029.1, read as the reverse complement.
GGGGCCGGCGGTGGGGCCGGCGGCGTGGGCCCGGCCGGGGTGGCGGCGGCGGCCAGCGGGTTGCCGCACGACATGCAGAACTGGTTGCCTTCCGGGTTCTCGGTTTTGCAGCGGGAGCAGGTGATCGTCGCCATCTATGCGCCCTCCCCGGAAGCCGGCTGGGCCGGCGTCGGGCCGCCGGTGCTGGGCGTAGCCGCGGGGGTGGCCGTGGGCGTGGCCGGCGGGGCCACGTCCTTGCGCGGTCGCCGGCTGCGCTTGATGTGCGCCGGCGCCGCGGTCAGCGCCCGCCCGCAGTTGGGACAGAAGCCGCTGGCCACGATGTGCCGGTGGCAGCTGGGGCAGACGGTCTCGGCGTAACCCATGTGGGCCGCCTCCTCGAGCAGAGAGTGGTGCAGCAGGTAGCGGACGTAGATCAGGACAGCGGCGACCACCACCGTCTGCCAGATGATCACCGCCAGGGGCGAGATCGCGGCGTCGGCGATGACGATCGAGCCCAGCGAGAAGGCGACATGGGCGAGGAAGGCCATCGCGACCGCGCCGATCTCGCGGCCGCCCAGCCCGCCCCGGGCCTGGCGCCAGATGGCGGCCACGATCATCCCCGTGCAGCTGCCCTGCAGCAGCGGCTGCAGAACCGCGATTGTGATCAGGGGGAAGATCCAGTTGCCCGGCTTCACTTGCGGCGGCAGGCTCTGGATGACCGGGCCGAAGTTGACCAGCGTCTCCGCCAGCGCGAAGCCGAGGCCGGCGGCGACCCCGAAGACGAGGCCGTCCACGGTCTCCGGGAAGTCGGCCCGGTTGGGGAGCAGGAAGGAGGGGATCGGCTTCAGGACCTCCTGGACGATCGGCAAGAGGAGGCCGGCGAAGAGCAGAGCCCCGAAGTCGATGCCGCCGCCGCCGAACGGATGGGCGATCGAGAGCACCGGATGGTAAAGGAAGGCCTGGATGGCGCTGACGATGAGGCCGAGGATGACGCCGCCTCCGATCGTGAACCCGAGCACGACGGCAGGCTCGTCCCGGTAAACCTGCGCCTCGTAGAGGTAGATCAGGTAGAGGACCGGGATCAGGAGGGCCGAGACCAGGATCGCGGCCGTGATGAGGCCGATCAGATAGAGGATGACCACGCCCGCCAGGCCCGCGATGAAGGCCCAGCGGAACTCATGCACCTTATGGTGCCCCAGGTGCGGAAAGAGGGTCGTGAAGATGGTGGGCTGGGCTACGTGCTCGGAGGGGTGCGCCGCGTAGCGGTGCTCGCGCAGCTTGGGATCCCCGACCGCCTCCTCGGAAGTCCCCTGATGAGCGCCGCAGCGCGTGCAGAAGGCGCCGTCCGGAACGTCATTCGAACAGTGGTCACATCTCATATACCGCCTCCGTTGAGCTCCCGAAGCTGGGCGGCAAACGCTGGGCGCCCCCGAACGGTAAAGGATAGGGGCGAGGTTGGGAATTGCAAGGGCCAGCGCCACCACCCGGCCCCGGTGGCGCGGCGGCCCGGCTCCGGCTATCCTCACGCGGCATGGCTCCTGAGCTGAAAGCCGCCGCCTGCGGACTCGGGCTCCTCCTGCTGGTCTCCTGCACGCCGCCGCCCCCGGCCAAAGCTTCCCCGAAGGCGCCGCTGGCCGGCGCCCGCCTGCTGGCCATCTCGGCGGTGCCGCGCAGCGACCCGCCGCCGGGCGCGAAGGAGCTGGTGGGCGCTGTCGACCTCGTCTACAGCTCGGGGGCTCGGGGCGACTTCGAGGGCCGCACCTGGAAGTCGCTCGAGGCCCGACCCGGCCGTCCCGACGTCGGCGACCTCCGGGGCTCGCTCGACTACATGGGCAACCAGCGCGGTCTGGCCCTGCTCTTCAACCTGAAGGTCATCGACACCTCGGCCAAGCTGGTGCCCGACGACCTGGCCGGGGTGGCCTGGGACAACGGCAACCTGAAGAGCCGCTTCCACGCGCTGGTGGACGCCGTCAAGCCGGTCACCACCTCCCACCTCCGCTACCTCTCGATCGGGAACGAGGTGGACGTCTACCTGAGCGCCCACCCAGGCGAGTGGGATGCCTACCGGTCCTTCTTCCAGGACGCCGTCGGCTACGTCCACACGGCGCTGCCAGGCGTGAAGGTCGGCGTCACCACCACCTTCGACGGGGCCCGCGGGCCGAACGCCCAGCGGGTGGCCGCGCTCAACGCCGCCGCCGACGTTGTCATCCTCACCTACTACCCGCTGGACGGCTCGTACCGCCCGCGCACGGCTGCCACGGCGAGCGGCGACTTCGCGACCATGGCCGGCCTGGCCGGGTCCAAGCCGCTGGTCCTGCAGGAGGTCGGCTATCCCTCGGCCGGCCAGCTGGGCAGCTCGGAGCAGGCGGAGGCGGCTTTCTTCACGAACGTCTTCGCCGCCTGGAACCAGCAGGGGGCGCGGATCGCTTTCCTGAACGTCTTCGCGCTGCACGACCTGGCGCCCTCCACCTGCGACGCCCTGGCCGGCTTCTACGGCCGGCCCGGGGACGCCAACCTGAAGGCCTACCTCTGCTCGCTGGGGCTGAGGCACGCCAACGGCACCCCCAAGCCGGCCTGGCAGGCCACCCTGGACGGGGCCAAGGGCAGCGGCCTACCCCAGTAGCGGCCGCTTGCGGAAGTAGAGGTTGTCGTAGTCGTAGCGGGGACGCGGCCGCAGGGGCCGCAGCTTCCCGGCCTCGTACTCGAGCGCGGCGTAGCCCAGGCTGTCCAGGTAGCCGATCAGCGCGGCGCCCTCCGACGACCCCCGCACGTCGTAGTCGCCGGTCTCGACGGCGAGGAGCGGCCCGCGCTCGCGCAGGAGGCGCTCCATGCCCCGCAGCACCTCCAGCTCCACCGACTCGGCGTCGATCTTCACGAAGTCGGGCGCGCGCCCGGCGGCCGCGAAGTAGTCGTCCAGGCGGACGCACTCCACCTCGTATTCCTGGGCCCGCAGCGAGCGGCGGTCGGCCTCCGGCAGCCGGGCTTGCCCGAGCAGCGTGTTGAAGGCGGAGTGGCGGGGTCCGAAGTCGCTGATCACCGCCTGGCCCGACCGCGAGTAGGCGGCCACGTTCTCGGTCCGCACGTTGGGGAGGCCGGCCAGGTTGCGGCGCAGCAGCCCGAAGGTGCGCCGGCTGGGCTCGAAGGCCACCACCAGGCCGTCGGGGCCGACCAGGTCGGTGGCCAGCAGCGAGTGGTAGCCGTAGTGAGCGCCCACGTCGGCGAAGACCATCCCCGGCCGGAGGTGCTCGATCAGGACGTGCGAAAGCGGCGCCTCGTAGACGCCATGGCGGTAGATGTCGATCGCCACCTTCTCGGGCAGCAGGACCCGCAGACGCCGGCCTGAGAAGAGCGGCGCGACGGCCTCCTGCTCGGCCAGCCGCAGCCGCCAGACCAGCCGGAAGCGCAGCTCCCTGGCCGGGTGGCGCAGGAGCTTCAGCAGGCGCGGTGCGCCG
>DATGVT010000028.1:0-15575 GCA_035300005.1 Candidatus Acidiferrales bacterium | reverse complement strand
CCGCCCAGGCCAGGGTCGGCGGCGCCACCAGCCGGCGCCACCAGGGCGTGGCCGGCTCGGCCGGTGTCCGTGCCGCGTCCAGCAGCCGGCGGCGCAAGGCCCACTTGAAGCTCTGGTCGAGCGGCGCCACCTCGGCCGCCGCGCTCAGCGGCCGCGTGCTCAGGAGCCGCGCGATGTCCAGGAGGTCCGGGTCCGGGAGGACCTCGAGCAGCTCGGGGTCGAGCGGCCGGCCCATCAGTCCCGCCCCCTCAGCTCAGAGCGCAGCCGCGTCATGCCGCGGTGGATGAGCAGCTTCACGGCGCCCGAGCTCCTGCCCATGGCGACCGCAATGTCGTCGATCTTCATGTCCTCCTGGAACTTGAGGACCAGCGCCATCCGCTGTGACCCGGGCAGGCGCTCGACCAGCGCCCAGATGCGCCGCATCTGGTCTCGGTGGGCGGCCACCTCTTCCAGCTCCGGCCCGCCGCTGGACAGGTCGCGCAGCTGGTCTACGTCCGAGGTCGGCCGGGCACCCCGGTAGCGGTCGGCGATCGCGTTGACCGCGATCTGGTACAGCCAGGCCGCGAAGGGACGCCCGGTGTCCTGGTACCGGGGAAGGCCCCGGAACGCCTTCAGGAAAACGTCCGAGGTCACGTCCTCCGCCGCCGTCTGCTCTCTGACTCTTGAGTACACGAATCTGTAGATCCGGTTGAAGTGCCGGTCGTACAGCTCGCCAAAGGCGTTCGCATCCGCCTTTGCCCGCTCGACCAGGTCGCGATCGTCGCCGAGCGGCGCGGTTTGGCTCACCGGCCAGCCGGCCTGTACCGGCTTAAACGGAGGGTGGGCACAGGCAGTTACAGGAGGCGGCCATGCGTGCGCGACGATTATCCTCGCCCGCCTCGGAGCCAAGGCCGCAGGCGGCCGGCGGTTCCCAGATGTTGGGGGCGCCGTCTTGCCGGCCTACAAGATCTGGCCCCGGGCCCCGTCGGCTATAATCGCCTGGCCCCCCTCCGCGTGGAGTCCAGGAGCCGCCTCCATCTCTTGATCGAGCGTTACTCGCCCCCCCAGCTGCGGGAGGTCTGGTCGGAGCGCCATCGGTTCCAGCTCTGGCTCGATGTCGAACTGCTCGCCTGTGAAGGCTGGGCGGCGCTGGGCCGCATCCCCAAGGACGCGCTGCCGGGGCTGCGAAAGGCCCGATTCGACCCCGACCGGATCAAGGAGGTGGAGGCAAGAGTCGGCCACGACGTGATCGCGTTCCTGACCGTGGTTGGCGAGTCGGTCGGCCAGCCCGAGGCCCGCTACCTCCACGTCGGCCTGACAAGCTCCGACGTGATCGATACCGCGTTCGCGCTCCAGCTTCGGGAGTCGGCCGACCTGATCCTGGCCGACCTCCAGAAGCTGCGCCAGGCGGCGGCCGAGCTGGCCCTGCGGCACCGCCGGACCCCGATGGCAGGGCGCACGCACGGCGTCCATGCCGAACCCATCACGTTCGGATTCAAGGTCGCCGGCTGGGTCGCCGAGCTGGACCGGGCGCGTGACCGCCTGGGGGCGGCGCGGGAGGAGGTCTCGGCCGGCAAGCTGTCCGGGGCGGTCGGAACCTACGGCACCGTCGACCCGCGGGTGGAGGAGCACGTCTGCCGGCAGCTCGGGCTGCGCACCGATCCCGCCGCCACGCAGGTGCTCTCCCGGGACCGGCACGCGAGCTTCATGGCCGCCCTGGCCGTCGCCGCCGCCAGCCTGGAGCGGATCGCGCTCGAGATCCGTCACCTCCAGCGAACCGAGGTCGGCGAGGCGCTGGAGCCTTTCGGCGAAGAGCAGAAGGGCAGCTCGGCGATGCCGCACAAGCGCAACCCGGTGCTCTGCGAGCGGGTCTGCGGCCTGGCGCGGGTGGTGCGCGGCTACGCCGGCACCGCGCTGGAGAACGTCGCCCTCTGGCACGAGCGCGACATCAGCCACTCCTCGGCCGAGCGGGTCATCTTCCCGGACGCCTGCTGCCTGCTGGGCTACATGGCCCAGACCATGACGGTGGTGGTCGCCGGGCTGGAGGTGCACCCTGAGCGGATGGCCCGCAACCTGGAGCTGGGCGGCGGCGTGGTCTACTCGCAGCGTGTGCTGCTGGCCCTGGTCGAGGCCGGGCTGGCCCGCGAGGACGCCTACCGGCTGGTGCAGGCGGCGGCCATGAAGGCATTGGCGGATGAGGGGAGCTTCCGGCAGCTGCTGCAGGGGGACCCAGACGTCGCCCGCCGTCTCGAAGGCCGCTGGGACCAGCTCTTCGACCCCCAGGCCGGCCTGGAGCACGTGGACCTGGTCTTCGAGCGCCTGGGCTTGCTGAAGAGAGCCGAGGTCAAGAAGTGATCGCGGGGCGGGCCCTGATGGAAACCGACCTCAAGCTGAAGCTCTTCGCCCGGGGCAAGGTCCGCGACACCTACGAGCTGGACCGCGACCGGCTGTTGATGGTCGCCACCGACCGCCTGTCCGCGTTCGACCACGTGCTGCCCAACGGCATCCCCGACCGGGGCAAGGTGCTGACGCAGCTCTCGATCTTCTGGTTCTCCCGCACGCATGCGCTGCAGGAGAACCACCTGATCTCGGGCATGGTCCCCGACCTGCCCGAGGAGCTTCGCGAGCAGCGCGACCAGCTGGCGGGCCGCTTCATGATCGTGCGCCGGGCCCAGCGCATCGACGTCGAGTGCGTCGTCCGCGGCTTCCTGGCCGGCTCGGCCTGGGAGGAGTACCAGAAGAAGGGCACCGTCAGCGGCCAGAAGATGCCGCCCGACCTGATGGAGTCGGAGAAGCTGGCGGCGCCGATGTTCACGCCCGCCACCAAGGCCAAGAGCGGCCATGACCGCAACATCACCTTCAAAACGATGCAGAGGCTGGTCGGCCAGGAGCGCGCCCAGCAGCTGAAGGACGCCAGCCTGGCCATCTACTCCTTCGCTGCAGACGAGGCCAGGAAGAAGGGCCTGATCCTCGCCGACACCAAGTTCGAGTTCGGGCTGATCGACGGCAAGCTGGTCCTGATCGACGAGCTGCTGACGCCGGACAGCTCTCGCTTCTGGGACGCGGCCACCTACCGCCCGGGCAGCACGCCTAATTCCTACGACAAGCAGTTCGTGCGCGACTGGCTGACCCGCTCCGGCTGGGACCGCAACTCGAACCCGCCCGCGCTGCCGGAGGAGGTGGTGGACCAGACCCGCGCCCGCTACCTGACCGCGTACGAGCTGGCGACCGGAAAGCCGCTCTTCCCGCCCCGCCATCGGAGCGAGCAGCCGTGAACCGGACCGCCCGCGTGATCGTGACGCCGAAGCCGGTCGTCAACGATCCCCAGGGCCTGACCGTGCGGCAGGGGCTGCGCTCGCTGGGCTTCGCCGAGGTGGCCGAGGTCCGGGTGGGCAAGTACATCGAGCTGACGCTGGAGGTGGAGAGCGACCACCAGGCCCGGCAGCGGGTGGAGGCGATGTGCCGGAAGCTGCTGGCCAACCACGTGATCGAGGACTTCCACTTCGAGATCGACGGCGAGAAGGAGGGCCAGAAGCACTGAGGTTCGGAGTCGTCGTCTTCCCCGGGACCTGGTCGGACCGGGACTGCGGCTGGGTGGTCGACCAGGTGCTGGAGCAGGAGCTCCGCTACCTCTGGCACAAGGACCGATCCCTGAAGGGCAGCGACTGCGTGATCCTGCCCGGCGGCTTCTCCTACGGCGACTACCTGCGCACGGGCGCCATCGCCCGCTTCTCGCCGATCATGGAGCAGGTCTATGACTTCGCCGAGCGGGGCGGCCTGGTCTGGGGCATCTGCAACGGCTTCCAGGTCCTCTGTGAGGCCGGCCTCCTGCCCGGAGCACTGCTGCGTAATTCGACCCTCGAGTTTCGCTGCCAGTGGACGCACCTGGTGGTCGAGCGAGCCGACCTCGCCTTCACCGGACTCTGCCAGAGGAGTGAGCTGCTGCGGATCCCGATCTCGCACGGCGAGGGAAGCTACTTCGCCGACCCGGCCACCCTCTCCCGCCTGGAGCAGAACGGCCAGGTCGTGTTCCGGTACTCCGACCCCGACGGGCGGGTGACTGCGGAGGCCAATCCCAATGGCTCCCTCCACAACGTCGCCGGGATCGTCAACCGGCGCGGCAACGTGCTCGGGATGATGCCCCACCCGGAGCGCTGCGCCGAGGCCGAGCTGGGGGGCACGGACGGGCTGAAGCTCTTCCGCTCAGTGGTCGAGTCGGCGATGCGAGTCCTGACGGCATGAGCGCCCCACCCGCCATCGACGAGCGCAGGCTGCGCGAGGTCGCCCTGACGCAGGACGAGTACCGCCTGATCGTGGAGAGGCTGGGGCGGGCGCCGAACCGCGTCGAGCTGGGCATGCTGGGTGTGCTCTGGTCGGAGCACTGCTCCTACAAGACCTCCCGGCCCTTCCTGGGCCAGCTGCCGAGCGGCGGCGCGCACGTGCTCCAGGGGCCGGGCGAGAACGCGGGCGTCGTGGACGTGGGCGGGGGCTGGGCCTGCGCCTTCAAGATCGAGTCCCACAACCATCCCTCCGCCATCGAGCCCTACCAGGGCGCGGCCACCGGGGTGGGCGGGATCCTGCGCGATGTGATCGCCATGGGGGCGCGCCCGGTGGCGATCCTGGACTCGCTTCGCTTCGGTCCCCTGCCCGAGAGCCGCCGCCACCTCGAGGGGGTGGTGGCCGGCATCGGCGGCTACGGCAACTGCGTCGGGGTGCCGACCGTCGGCGGCGAGCTCTGGTTCGAGGAGTGCTACGCGCGGAATCCGCTCGTCAACGCCATGTGCGTGGGCCTCGTGCGCGTCGATCACCTGAAGCGGGCCGGCGCCCAGGGGACCGGCAACCGCCTCCTCCTGGTGGGCGCCGACACCGGCCGCGACGGCATCCACGGGGCCTCTTTCGCCTCGCTGGAGCTGGACGGCTCCAGCGAGGAGCGGCGCCCGGCGGTCCAGGTCGGTAACCCGTTCCTGGAGAAATGCCTGCTGGAGGCCTGCATGGACCTGGTGGAGTCGGACGCGGTGCTCGCCATCCAGGACCTGGGGGCGGCCGGCCTCACCTCGGCGGTGGCCGAGTGCGCCGCCCGGGCGGGCAAGGGGGCCCGGATCGATGTCTCCCTGGTCCCCCGCCGCGAGCGTGGCATGACCGCCTACGAGGTCATGCTCTCGGAGTCGCAGGAGCGGATGCTGGTCGTGGTCGCGCGCGGTCGCGAGGCCGAGGTGCAGAGCCACTTCGAGAACTGGGACCTGACCTCGGAGGTGATCGGCGAGGTCACCGACGATGGCCACCTGGAGGTGGTGGACGCGGGTGTCGGTGAGGCCCGGCTGCCGGTCGAGCTCCTGACCGAGGCACCGGTGCGCCGCCTGCCGGCCCGGCCCGCCGCCGCTCCGGCCAGGCTCGAGCTGGCGCGGCTGCCCGACCTGGACGACCCCGGTGCCGTGCTGCTGAAGCTGCTGGGCAGCCCCAACCTGGGCAGCCGGCGGCCGGTGATCCGGCGCTACGACCACATGGTCGGCGACGCCACCCTGATCCCGCCTGGCGGCGACGCGGCGGTGATCCGCATCAAGGGCACCCGCCGGGCGCTGGCGGTCACCACCGACGGCAGCGGCCGCTACTGCCGGCTGGACCCCCAGCGCGGGGCTCAGCTGGCGGTGGCCGAGGCCGCCCGCAACCTGGTGGCCGCGGGCGCGCGGCCGCTGGCGCTGACCGACTGCCTGAACCTGGCCAACCCGGAGCGGCCCGAGGTGTACTGGCAGCTCGAGCAGGTGGTGGCCGGGATCGCGGTCGCCTGCCGGGCGCTGGAGATCCCGGTCGTCTCCGGGAACGTCAGCCTCTACAACGAGTCCGAGGGCGTGGGAGTCTGGCCGACGCCGGTGATCGGGATGGTCGGGCTGCTGGAGGACTACGAGAAGCGCCTGCCGGCCGCCTTCCAGGCTGACGGCGACTTCGTGCTCCTGGCCGGGGGCACGGGCGACGACCTCGGGGGCAGCGAGTATCTGAAGGTCGTGCACGGGCTGGTCGCCGGCGCCCCGCCGGAGCTGGACCTCAAGCGCGAGCTGGCCGTGCACGAGTTCGTCCGCGCCGCCAATGCGGGCGGGCTCCTTCGCTCCGCGCACGACCTGGCCGAAGGCGGCCTTCTGGTGGCCCTGGCGGAGTGCTCTCTCTGGAGCGGGCTCGGGTTCCGCGGCCCGGCCCTCCGGCCCGAAGGCGGCCGGCGCCTGGACTCACTCCTCTTCGGGGAGTCCCCCAGCCGATTCCTCCTCAGCTGCGGCTCGCGAGCGGTGCCGGAGCTGCAGACCCTCTCCCGCCGGCACCACGTGGAGCTGCAGCTCCTGGGGCTGGCGGGCGGGGACCAGTTCGAGCTGGAGGGGCAGCTCCGGCTATCGCTGGCCGAGATGCGCGGGCCATACGAGGGCGCGTTGACCTAGTCATGTGCGGGATCTTCGGAATCCATGCCCGAGGGGTGGACGTCGCCAACCTGACCTACTTCGGCCTCTTCGCGCTCCAGCACCGGGGCCAGGAGTCAGCCGGCATCGCGACCGGCGACGGCGAGGACGTGCACGTGCTGCGCGGCATGGGGCTGGTGGCCCAGGTCTTCTCGCCGGCCCAGATCAGCGAGCTGGGTTCGGGCGCGATGGTTGCGCTCGGCCACACCCGCTACTCGACGACCGGCGCCAGCCGGCTGGAGAACGCCCACCCGCTCCCCCTGCGGCATCCGGAGCTGGGCCCGGCCGCCCTCGCCCACAACGGCAACCTGATCAATGCCGAGGCCCTGCGGCGCCAGCTGTCGGAGCAGGGGGCGGAGTTCCAGACCGCCCTCGACACCGAGGTGATGGCCCGTCTGATCGAGCACACCCACGGCCGCAGCTGGCCAGACGTGATCGGGCGCGCTTTCGCGCGCACGGTGGGCGCCTACTCCTGCGGCGTGATCACGCCCAGCTCCGTGATCGCCGTCCGCGACCCCTACGGGTTCCGGCCCCTCTGCATCGGTTTCATCCCTAGGCCGGGCCAGCCGATCCACGTGATGGCGTCCGAGACGTGCGCGCTGGACACCGTCAACGCGACCTTCGTGCGCGAGGTCCAGCCCGGCGAGATGGTCGTCATGGACGAGCACGGGGTTCGCAGCCAGACCTTCCAGAAGGCGGGCCGGCACGCGATGTGCGTCTTCGAGTTCATCTACTTCGCGCGGCCGGACTCCATCCTCAAGAACTGCGAGCTGGAGGAGGCGCGGATCCGAATGGGCCAGGAGCTGGCGCGCGAGGCGCCGGTCGACGCCGACATGGTGATCGCGCTGCCCGACTCCGGCACGCCGGCCGCGATCGGCTACGGCGACGCTTCCGGGATCCCGTTCCGGGAAGGTCTGATCAAGAGCCGGTACATCAACCGGACCTTCATCCAGCCCGACCAGTCGCTGCGGGAGGCGGGCGTGGTCCTCAAGCTCAATCCCCTGCGCCGCTCGATCGCCGGCAAGCGCGTGGTCGCGGTGGACGACTCCATCGTCCGCGGCACCACCTCCCGCCGGATCATCGAGCTGCTGCGGAAGGCGGGCGCCAGGGAGATCCACCTGCGGATCTCGAGCCCGCCCATGCGCTTTCCCTGCTTCATGGGGGTGGACATCGGCAGCTCGAAGCAGCTGGTCGCGGCGGGCCGCACGGTCGACGAGGTGCGCCGGTTCATCGGCGCCGACAGCCTCGCCTACCTGTCCATCCCGGGTCTCATGCGGGCGGTCGGGCGGGGCACCATCGATGAGTTCTGCCGGGCGTGCTTCGACGGCTCCTACCCGGTCCCGGTCCCCCAGCAGCTGGAGATGGACAAGATGCAGTTCGAGCCCCTCGGTACCACGTGAAGGGTCTTTCCTACACCGAGGCCGGGGTGGACACCGCCCTCTACCACCGCCTGCTCGACCGCGTGCGGCCGCTGATCGAGGCGACGCAGGGACCCCAGGTCGCGGCCGGCGTGGGACCGTTCGCCGGCCTCTATGAGCTGCCCGGCCTGGGCTGGCTCGCCGCCAGCGCCGACGGCGTGGGCACCAAGGTCAAGGTCGCCGTCGCGGCCGGCCGCCACGGGGACGTCGGGGCCGACCTGGTCAACCACTGCGTCAACGACATCGCTACGGCGGGCGCGCGGCCGCTCTTCCTGCTCGACTACTTCGCCTGCGGCCGGCTGGACGCCGAGGTCTTCCCGCAGGTGCTGGCCGGGCTGGCGGCCGCCTGCCAGCGGGCGGGCTGCGCGCTGCTGGGCGGGGAGACGGCGGAGATGCCAGGGCTGTACGCGCCGGGGGATTACGACCTGGCCGGCTTCGTGGTGGGCCTGGTCGAGCCGGGCCGGCTCCCCGACCCGGCGCGCGTGGGCCCCGGAGACCTCCTGCTCGGGCTGCCCTCCTCCGGGCTGCACACGAACGGCTACTCGCTCGCGCGCAAGGTCTTCGAAGGGGTGGCCCTGGACTCGGTGCTGCCCGGGCTGGATGGGCCCCTGGCCGAGGTCCTGCTGGCGCCGCACCGCCTGTACCGCGAGGAGCTGGAGCGCCTGCAGGGCCGCTGGAAGACTGCTGCACACATCACCGGCGGGGGGCTGGTCGAGAACGTCCCTCGCGCCCTGCCGGAGGGGCTGGCGGCCGAGCTGCAGACCTCGCGCTGGGAGGTGCCGGCGATCTTCGGCGTGCTCCAGGAGCGGGGCCGGATCAGCCGGGAGCAGATGTTCGGCACCTTCAACATGGGCCTCGGGATGGTGCTCGTCTGCCCGGAGCCGGTGGAGGGTCTGCCGGTCGCCGGCCGGGTCGTCGAGGCGGGGGCCGGGCCGCGGGTCGTCCTGAAGCCTTGAGGCTGGCCGTCCTGGTCTCCGGCCGAGGTACGAACCTGCGCAATCTATGCGAACGCGGCCTGCCCGTGGTGGCGGTGGCGACCAACCGGCCGGGCTGTCCGGCGGCGGCCTTCGCGCGTCAGCGAGGGATCCCGCTGGGCGAGTTCCCCCAGAAGGCCTTCCGCTCGCTGGAGGAGCGCGACCTGGCGATGCGCGCCTGGCTGCTCGAGCACGCGGTGGAGGTGGTCGTCAACGCCGGCTACGACCGGGTGCTGAGCGCGGCCTTCCTGGCCGGCTTCCCGGGCCGGATCCTGAACGTCCACCCCTCGCTGCTGCCCGCGTTCAAGGGCACCATGCATGCCGTCGAGGAGGCGCTGGCGGCGGGGGTCAAAGTCACCGGCTGCACCGTCCACCTGGTGACCGAGGATGTCGACGGCGGCCCCATCCTCCTCCAGGCCGCGGTGCCGGTGCTGGAGGGCGACACACCGGAGACCCTCCACGCCCGCATCCAGGTCGAGGAGCACCGCCTGCTGCCGCAGGCGATCCACCTCATCGAGTCGAGTGTCCAGGCGAGCTCTCCTCTCCGTTAGCGATAAGGCGGGCCTGGCGGGCTTCGCCCGCGGCCTGCGCCGCTGCGGCTTCGAGCTCTACTCGACCGGCGGCACCCTGCGGGCGCTGGAGGAGGCGGGGGTCGAGGCACACCCGGTGAGCGACCTGACCGGCTTCCCGGAGATCCTGGACGGCCGCGTCAAGACCCTCCACCCCGGCGTGCACGCAGGCCTCCTCGCCCGGCGCGACTCCGCAGCCCAGATGCAGCAGCTGGAGGAGCACGGTCTGAAGACGATCGACCTGGTCTGCGTCAACCTCTACCCGTTCCTGGAGGCCGCCGGCCGCCCCGAGGCCGACCCCAGCGACGTCATCGAGCAGATCGACGTCGGCGGCCCGGCGCTGCTGCGGGCGGCGGCCAAGAACCACGCCTCGGTCCTGGTGGTGGCCCGGCCGGAGCGCTACAGCGAGGTTCTCGAAGCCCTGCAGGGCAAGGAGGTGCCGGCGGACCTCCGCCAGCGGCTGGCGGCCGAGGCGTTCGCCCACACCGCGGCTTACGACACCTGGATCGCGGCCTGGCTGCGCGGCCCGAACGCCGACTTTCCGCCCGAGCTTCCATTCGCGGGGCGACTGGCCCGGGTCCTTCGCTACGGCGAGAACCCCCACCAGAAGGCTGCCTTCTACCGGCAGCCCGACGCCGGCGGCCTGGGCGTGGCGCGGCAGGTCCAGGGCCCGGACCTCTCGTTCAACAACATCCAGGACGCGGCGGCGGCGCAGGCTCTGGTCTTCGAGTACCAGAAGCCCGCCGCGGTGATCGTCAAGCACACCAATCCCTGCGGGATCGCGGTGGCGTCCGAGCTGGCCGACGCCTACCGCCGAGCCTACGAATGCGACACCGTCAGCGCCTTCGGCGCCGTGGTGGCGCTCAACCGGCCCCTGGACGCACCCACGGCGGAGCTGATCGTCCAGATCAAGACCGACCTGGTGGTCGCGCCTGCCCTGCTGCCGGCCGCCGCCGAGGTCCTGGCCAGGCGCCCCAACACGCGAGTGCTCGAGGCTCCGGGCGCGCAGGCCGGGCTGCTCGACCTCGACCTCCGCTCGGTGCCGGGCGGCTTTTTGGCCCAGACCTGGGACCGGAGCGGCTTCGACCGGGCCGCCTGCAGCGTGGCCAGCCGCCGGTCGCCGACCGACGCCGAGTGGGAGCAGCTGGAGCTCGCCTGGCTGGCCGTCAAGCACGTGAAGTCGAACGCGATCGTGCTCTTCCGGGAGGGGGCGGCGGTGGGGGTCGGCGCCGGACAGATGAGCCGGGTCGAGTCCGTGCAGCTGGCGGTGCGCCGAGCCGGCGCTCGGGCCGCGGGCTCGGTCCTCGCCTCCGACGCCTTCTTCCCTTTCCCGGACGGGGTCGAAGAGGGTCTCCGAGCCGGGGTCGTCGCGTTCATCCAGCCCGGAGGCTCCGTGAAAGATTCCGAGGTGGTGGCGGCGGCGGACGCCTCGGGGGCGGCCATGGTGATGACAGGCGAGCGGCATTTCGCGCACTGAGCTGGAATCGAATGTCTTGACAGAAGCTCGCCACCTCGGACACTAAGCGGCATCGATCTGGAGGTGGGCGAGAGATGAGAATGCTGACCGCGCTGTCACTGCTCCTGCTCCTGAGTGCGTGTGGCGGGGCCTCGGGAGGGACGGCCGGAGGAACCAAGGTGTCCCCCAGGGCGGGCGCGAGTGGCAGGCCGGCCAGCGGAGGTGGCGGCGGTGGCGGCGGCAGCAGCGCCACGCTCGACATCACGGTCTCGGGGGCGATCAGCGGCCACTCGACCCAGCTGGACTCCAATCAGAAAAACGACTGCGTCGAGCCCGGGGCCGCGGTTACGATCGGGACCTACCCCCTGAACCTCTACCCGGTGATCAGCGGCAAGACCTACCAGTTCTCGTTCCTGGTCGGCAAGTTCAAGGGTCCGGTCACCATCCAGTTCCCGGACAAGAGCAACGTGCTGCTCCTCTACATCGCGGACAAGGCGGGCGGTGACCTCTGGGGACCCAGCGACAAGTCCACGGGCAGCTTCGTGATGAACCCGGACACGATCTCCGGCCACGCTGACATCAAGGCCATGACCGCCCTGGCCGGCACTACGTCCGTGGACCTGGCCGCGACCTGGAACTGCCCGCCCAAGAGATGAGGGGTGGCTAAGCTGAGCCGGTGACCCGCCAGGGGTCCACTCCCTTCGGCGAAGAGGGCCGCCGGCTCAGCTACGGCAGCTACCTGAAGATCCCCGAGCTGCTGTCGCTGCAGCAGGGCCTCTCCGAGGCGCACGACGAGCTCCTCTTCATCACTGTCCACCAGGCTTACGAGCTCTGGTTCAAGGTCGTCCTCTTCGAGCTGGAGTCGGCCCGCGACCGGATCGCAGCCGACGAGGTCTTCTGGGCGCGCCACCTGCTGGAGCGGGTCCGCGTCATCGAGCGGCTGCTGGTGGACCAGGTCGACGTGCTGGAGACGATGGCGCCGCAGGACTTCCTCGACTTCCGCAGCCAGCTGGCGCCGGCCAGCGGCTTTCAGTCGGTCCAGTTCCGGGAGATCGAGTTCCTCTCCGGCCTCAAGGACGCTGGGTACCTGGACCGCCTGGAGGCCTCTGGCGAGGAGCGGGCCCGGCTGCAGCGCCGCCTGGCAGAGCCGAGCCTGGCCGACGCCTTCCACGGCCTCCTCGAGAAGCGGGGTTCGCCCAGTTTGCTCGAGGTCTTCCACCACCGCGAGCGCTGGG
Organism: Candidatus Acidiferrales bacterium; assembly: GCA_035300005.1. Classification (GTDB taxonomy): domain Bacteria; phylum Chloroflexota; class Dormibacteria; order Dormibacterales; family Dormibacteraceae; genus DATGVT01. The sequence goes on along the minus strand of DATGVT010000028.1, from coordinate 3,504 downwards.
CCGACCTCTTCGACCTCTGTGAGGCGCTGCTCGACCACGATGAGGCGTTCGCCCTCTGGCGCTCACGCCACGTCCTGATGGTCGAGCGCCAGATCGGGCGCAAGCCGGGCACCGGCGGCTCGACCGGAGCCGGCTACCTGCGCTCGACCCTGGAGAAGCGCTTCTTCCCCGAGCTCTGGGAGCTGCGCTCGGAGCTTTGAGCAAGGAGTTTCCGGGTGAGCGGCCGGAGCAGCTGATGAAGAAGCTGCCGGCCTCCAACCCGAAGGTCACCTGCGGCAGCTGCCGGATGTTCGACGGCCAGCGCTGGTGCCGGCACTGGAACTTCCACACCACGGCCGACTCGCCCATCTGCCGGTTCTACCGCCGGCGCTGACTCCGTCAGTCGTCGATCGCCGAGTAGGCCAGGGTCCAGAAGTCCCGGCACACAGCCGGCGGGCTGGGGGACGTCCAGGCGGCCTGCGTCAGGAGGATGGTCACCATCTGCTCCGCCGGGTCCGTGGACCAGGACGTCCCCAGCCCACCGTCCCACCCGTACTTGCCCGGCGTTGACGCGATCTCGTCGCGCCGCGTCACGATCGACACCCCGAAGCCCCAGCCATGGCTGTCGAAGTAGCCCGGCACGAGTGACGACACCGACTTCTGAGCCGACGTGAGCTGGTCGGTGGTCATCGCTTCGACGGAGGGCCTGGAGAGGATGCGGACGCTGCCGAGCCTGCCCCCGTTCAGGAGCATCTGGCCGAAGGCGAGGAAGTCGTCCGCGGTCGAGACCAGCCCGCCGGCGCCGGAGGGGAACGCCGGCGGCCGGCTCCACTGCCCGGCCACGGCCTCGTCGTAGAGCTCCAGAGCGCCTGTCTGCCAGCTCGTCAGATAGCTGGTCGCCAGCCGGTCGATCTTCGCGGCGGGAACGCTGAAGCCGGTGTCCTGCATGCCGAGCGGCTCGAAGATGCGCTCGCGCAGGAACTCGTCGAAAGGGCGCCCCGCCGCGCGTGCGATCAGCACCCCGAGGACGTCGGACCCGGTGTTGTACAGCCAGCGCTCGCCTGGCTGGTACATGAGAGGCAGCGACCCCAGCCGGCGCATCCATTCATCCGGCGGCGGATCCTGGCCTGGCCTGGGCGGACCCGGGGCCAGCCCCGCCGCTTCGAGCGCAGCCTGGATGGGATAGGTCCCGGGCCTGGCCATGACCAGGCCGAACCCCATCAGGAACGTGAGCAGGTCGCGCGCGGTGAGCGGCCGCGTGGCCGGTACGGTGTCGCCCACCTGCGCGTCGATGCTCTTCAGGACCCTGCGTTCGGCCAGCTCCGGCAGCAGCGGGTCGACCGGGTCGTCGAGCCTGAGCCTGCCCTCCTCGACCAGGATCAGTGCCGCGACGGCCGTGACCGGCTTGGTCATCGAGGCGATCCGGAAGATGGTGTCGCGGCGCACCGGGTCGCCTCCGCCCAGCGCTTTGGTGCCGATCGCGTCCACGTGCACGTCCTCGCGCCGGCTGACCAGCGAGACCAGCCCGGGGACCTCCCGCCGGTCGACGTAGCCCGCCAGGACGTCATGCATCCGGCGCAGGCGAGTCGCCGACAGCCCGCCTGCCTTGACCGAGGTGGTCGATGCGGTCAGTTCAGCCTCTGCAAGATCATCGCCATACCCTGGCCGCCGCCCACGCACATCGTCTCCAGTCCCCACTCCTTGCCGGCCGTCGCCAGGCCGTTGAGGAGGGTGCACGCGATGCGCGCGCCGGTCATGCCGAAGGGGTGGCCGAGTGCGATGGCGCCGCCGTGCGGGTTGAGCTTGTCGCTGAAAGGGTCGACCCCGATTCCGCGGGCGGCCGGGATGACCTGGGCCGCGAAGGCCTCGTTGATCTCGACCAGGTCGATGTCCTTGATGGTCATGCCGGCGCGCTTCAAGGCCTGGTTGGAGGCGTCGATGGGGCCCAGGCCCATGATCTCCGGCTCCAGGGCGGACAGCCCGGTGGTCACGATCCGCGCCAGGGGCTTGATGCCCAGCTGCTTGGCCCTGGCGTCCGACATCACCACCACCGCCGCCGCGCCGTCGTTGAGCGGGCAGGAGTTGCCCGCGGTGACCTGGCCGTCGGGACGGAAGGCCGGCTCCAGCGCGGCCAGCGCCTCCAGAGAGGTGTTGCGGCGGGGGCCGTCGTCCTTCTCGAAGGTCTGGCCGTTGGGCAGGGGGACGGGCACGATCTCGCGGGCGAAGAAGCCGTCGTCCTGCGAGCGCACCGCGCGCTGCTGGCTCTGCAGCGCGTACCGGTCCATGTCCTCGCGGCTGATCTTCTCCCGGATGCGAACGTTCTCCGCCGTCTGGCCCATCGCGATGTAGGCGTCCGGATACTCCTCCGTGTTCCCCGGCACCAGCTTCTGGTTGAAGGTGTCGGGGGGGTCGGGATAGCCGCTGCCGTAGCGGGAAACGCACTCGACGCCGACCGAGAGGAAGACCTCACCCTCGCCGGCCTTGATCGCGTGGGCCGCCATCCGCGTCGTCATCAGCGAGGAGGAGCAGTAGCGGTTGACGGTGACGCCGGGGCAGTCCAGCCGGGCGAGGATGGACACGATGCGGCCGAGGTTGTGGCCCTGCTCGCCGCCGGGCAGGCCGCAGCCGCAGATGAGGTCCTCGATGTCGGCGGAGTCGAGCGCGGGAACCTGCGCCAGGACCTTTGTCACCACGTGCGCCGCGAGGTCGTCCGGGCGGACGTCGACCAGAGAACCCTTCCGCGCCCGTCCGATCGGCGAGCGCCCGTAGGCGACGATCACTGCCTCAGCCATGAGGCCAGTCTATCGCCGCCTCGGAACCAGCATCCGGCCGTCCACCCAGGCCGACCAGCCGTTGGAGCAGACCACCTCCGCCCAGGCGCCGGCCAGCTGGAGGACCTGCACCTGGAGGCCGGGGCCGAGCTGGTTGTTGGGTGGGTAGCGTGCGTCCGGCACCGCCCAGGTGGGCAGCCCGCCGGCCGGCACGACGTGGCTGGGACTCCAGCGCGGGGGAGGCGCCGGCCCCACGGTCATCGTCGCCGGCTCCGGCGGCGGCAGGCCCGTCTCCGGTGGCGGCGGGGCCCGGCGGACGCGCGACGGCGGCGGCCCCTGCGCCTCTGCCTCTGCGGCGACGGCAGCAAGCGGCTGCAGGTCTGGAGTCAGCGCCCGGGCCAGCCCGACCACGCTCTTGGCGGTCTCGTGGATGAGGTCGTAAAGGCCGCCCAGGCTGGGCTCCCGGGCGACCTGGCTCGCCACCAGCGCCTGGCGCAGGCTCTGGTCGGGCCCGGTGAGTACCAGCTCGGCCTGGACGATGACGTCCGCGTCCGAGGTCTCCAGTCTGACCTCGACCTCGGCGCCGGCGACGGTCACCAGCAGCTTGCCTGGCGCCTCGCCCGCCGGCAGGCCAAGGCGGGCCAGCTCGTCGATCACGCTCACGTGGTTGGCTCGGCGGTCGGGATCAAACCGCGGGCGTCCGTATAGAGCCGGCCCTCGGGCCCGAAGACCTGGGCCCAGCCTCCAGCGCGCT
>DATGVT010000027.1:0-3370 GCA_035300005.1 Candidatus Acidiferrales bacterium | reverse complement strand
GGAGGCCATGCTGACGCTCATCTCACGCAGCGCGTCGGCCTGGGCGGCGCGGCTGATTGCGACCCGCCGCTCGCGCTCCAGCTCGCGGGTCATGAAGCCGGTCGCCAGCGCCACCACCAGGAAGAGGAAGACCTTGCCGATGGCGGACAGGCTGGCAGTGCTCTGGAAGTCGCTGGGCGTGGCCTCGCCGCCCACGAAGAGGTAGAGGAAGGCGATGGTGAGGGCGGCGCCGACGCTGGCCAGGGTGCCGAAGCGGACAGCGCTGGTGATGATGGCCAGGAAGAGGGCCAGGAAGTAGGGGCTAGAGAATCCCGCCGAGTAGTAGACGAGGAAGGCGCCGAAGATGATGTCCATCGCCATGGTGGCCAGGCTGAACTGCCGGCCCGGGCGGTAGCCGCGGGCCAGGAGCACCATGATTCCCAGGTTTGCAACCGACCAGACGGCCAGCAGCATGTTCACCAGCGGCCGCGCCCCCGCGGGCGTGGCCATGGTCAGGTTGTTGAGGGCCGCGAGCACGACCAGGAAGAGCCAGCGGAACAGCTCGGCCACCCGCTCGCCGACGCGGCGGCGGTCGGCGTCGAGGTTCTCGTCGATGGCGCGGGCCCGGACGTCCTGCCAGAGCAGGAGGCGTTCCTGGCTGGGAGGCTCCCTCCTCAGAGTGGCGGTAATTTAGCACCTCTCCGGGCCCCGCCCAGCCTCGCGCATCGATCACTCGCGCGTGCGCGCCCCGGCCGCCGTTCGCGGGCCCAGCCGGTCACCGAGTTCGCCCTAAAGTTGGACCGGTGAGGGTCGTCGTCACCGGAGCCGCGGGCTTCATCGGCTCGCACGTCGCCGACGCGCTGGTCGCGCGCGGCGACCAGGTGATCGCTCTGGACGACCTCTCCGGCGGCCGCCGCGAGAACGTCAACCGGGGGGCGGAGCTCGTCCAGCTCGACATCCGCGACCCCGCCGCGGCGCACCTGATCCGCGACCGGCGCCCGCAGGCGGTGGTCCACCATGCGGCGCAGATCAGCGTCAGCCGCTCGGTGCGAGAGCCGGCCTTCGACCACGACGTGAACGTCAGCGGCAGCCTGAACCTGCTGGAGGCCGCGCGCGAGACCGGCGCCCGGTTCGTCTTCGCCTCCACGGGAGGCGCGCTCTACGGCGACGCCGAGGTGCTGCCCACACCCGAGACCCATCCCGCCTGGCCGGTGTCGCCCTACGGCATCTCCAAGCTCGCGATCGAGCACTACCTGCACGGCTACCGGGCGCAGTACGGCCTTTCTTACGCCGCCCTTCGGTACGCGAACGTCTACGGGCCGCGCCAGGACGCGCACGGCGAGGCTGGCGTGGTCGCCATCTTCGCCCTCGCGCTCCTGGAAGGACGGCCGGCGACCATCCACGGCAGCGGGAACGACACCCGCGACTACATCCAGGTCGGCGACGTCGTCCGCGCCAACCTGCTGGCCCTGGACTCCGCCGAGTGCGGCCATTTCAACGTGGGGACCGGCGTGCAGACCAGCACCAACCGCGTGTTCGAGCTGGTGAGGGACGAGCTGCGTCCCGGCGCCGAGGCCCGCCACGGCCCGCCGCGCGCCGGTGACCTGCGAGCCTCGGCTCTGGACTGCTCGCTGATCGAGCGGGTCCTGGGCTGGCGGCCGGAGGTCGGGCTGGAGCGGGGGCTGCGAGAGACGGCGATCTGGTTTCGGGCTAGTCTCGAAGCCAGGCCGGCACGCTCTTGAGACGCCCGAGCGCGATGCTGCCGGGCTCCACGAAGATCAGCTCGGCGTTGACCAGCACCGCCAGGTAGTAGAGCCAACGCAGGCCGAAGTCCGGCGCCTCGAAGGCGACCACCAGCGCCAGGTTGAGGGCGAGCAGAAACCCGAGCACGGCAGCCTTGCGGCTGGCCAAGCCCAGGACCAGGAGCACGCCCACCACCGTCTCGCCGACCGCCTGGGCCAGGGCGAACCAGAACCAGTTGGGCGCCACCACCTGGGCCAGGAACTCGTGCAGGCCGGGGATGGGGTTGACGCCGGCCGCCCTCTGGATCAGGTCCTGCATCCAGCCGACGCCCCGCGGCGGCCATTTCTGGCTCGCGAAGTAGAGCCAGAAAGCCCCGACCCCGACCCGGAACAGCGTCCGCCAGAGGTCACTCACGCGCATTCGTCACCACCACCAGCAGGCCGAGGGTGGGGTCGGGAACGACGGCTACCGCGGCTGTCGCGCTGGCCCAGACGCCGGCCGGCCGGGAGCCGTCCAGCGGCACCACCCGGACCTGCCGCTCCCCGTGAGCGGCGATGAACACCCGGCCCGAGAAGGCGGCCAGGTCGGGGTCGCGGGGCGAGTCCAGCGTGCGCAGCGCGAGCGTGGCCTCGTCCATGGCCAGGACCGCGCCCTGGTCGCGGTCCTCGTCGCGGCCCTCGGCCGCGATCAGCAGCGCGCCCGGCGCCGCCGAGAGCCAGAAGGGGTGTAGCCCGGTCGGCAGCTCGACCCGGCGCCCGTCGCTGAGCCTGATCAGCGCGCCGCCGTCGTAGTCCGCGCTCCAGAGCCCGCTGGGCAGGCTGGCCAGGCCGAAGCCCCGGCCGCCTGGGCGGTGGTTGCCCGCCATGTCCCAGACGGTTCCGTCGGAGCAGCCGACCCAGACCGTGCCCCCGGCCAGCGCCAGCTGCCCGGGTCCCGACCCGACAGCATGCCGCCCTCGCACCTGGCCGCTGGTGGGATTGAGCTCGACCACCTGGTTGGAGCCATAGAGGCTGACCCAGAGCGAGCCGCCCGAGGCCAGGAGAGGGCCGGGCGCACCGCCCACCAGCGCCTGCCAGCGGGTGCGGAGGTCGGGCAGGTGCACGGCGTAGATGCTGCCGGCCGAGTTGTCGGACACGTAGGCTATCTGGCCGTCTTCCGAGATCGCCGCCGCCACCAGGTCGTGGCCGAGGCTCACACGGCCGCGGTCGGTACCGTCCTCCAGGGTCATCAGCATCAGGCCCGAGTCAGGAGCCGGCTGGGCGCCGCCGGCCCCGCAGGCTGCGGCCAGGGTCAGGGCCGCCAGAGCTAGCGCAGCACGCGCAGCACGGGATCGGTGGCCAGCTCGAAAGCCCTCGCCACAGGCTTCAGCCGCAGTCGGCGCAGCCGGTGCTGAACGGCGCCCTTCAGGATCGCGAGCCGCAGCTTGCGCTCCGAGAAATCGGAGTTGAAGAGCAGCCGGTTGTGCCGGATGTAGTGCCATTCGCCCTCCTGCCTGCGTTCCTTGACCTTGGAGTAGAACTTCGTCCCCGGCAAGGGGTAAGCGATGGTGTAGCTCACGTAGTCCAGGGGCAGCCGGGAGGAGAACCGGATCGTCTTCTCCAGGCTCTTCTGGGTCTCGCCCAGGTAGCCGACCATGAAGAAGCCGGCC
>DATGVT010000026.1:0-4772 GCA_035300005.1 Candidatus Acidiferrales bacterium | reverse complement strand
CGCCGAACGCTGGGCGGGCGCCGCCGACGCCCAGAGCCTGCCCCTGGGCGGCTGGGCGCTGCGCGCGGCGGCGGTAGCGCTGGGCGCCGGCCTGGTGGCCCTGCTGATCTCGTCTCTCCCCAACCCGGCCCTTCAGCAGCTGCGGCAGCAGCGCGCGGCGCAGGCCGCCCAGGCGGCGGCCGCGGCGCAGGTCGACCAGATCGCCAGGCAGCTGCAGGGCTCCAACCCCGCCGACCCGCGCGAGCAGCAGCTCCAGACCGACCTCAAGCAGGCGGCCCAGGCCGTGCGCAAGGCGCCCGACCCGACCTCGGCCACGGCCGCCCTCAGCCAGGCACAGCAGAGCCTGCAGGCGCAGCGGGACCCAGGCCTGGGGGCCCGGGAGCAGGCCGCGGCCGCCGCCGGGTCGCAGCTGCAGCAGAACCAGGCCTCGGCCAAGGCCGGCTCGGCGCTGGCCGCCCAGGACAACAAGACCGGGGCCGCCGAGCTGCGGAACCTGGCCGCCTCGCTCAGCAGCCTTAGCCCCTCGCAGCAGGCGGCGCTGGCCCAGTCGCTGCGTCAGGCGGCCGCGGTCTCCGGCGCGGATCCCAAGCTCTCCTCGGCGCTCAAGCAGGCCGCGGACGCCCTCCAGTCGGGCGACCTCGCCGCCGCCCAGGCGGCGCTCAACCAGGCCGCCGCGGCCGCCGGCCAGCTGGCGGCCGACCAGCAGTTCGACGGCGACGTGGCGCAGGCCATCAACGGCCTGCAGGACGCCAAGGCCGGCCTGAGCCAGGCCGCCCAGCAGGGCCAGGGCCAGGGCCAGGGGCCGGGCCAGGGCCAGGGTCAGGGCCAGGGCCAGGGCCAGGGCCAGGGGCAGGGTCAGGGCCAGGGCGGGACGGGCGGCGGTGGCACCGGCGGCGGCACCGCTCAAGCCGGCGTCCGGCCCGGCAACCCGGGCGAGCGGGTGTACGTGCCCGGCCAGACGACCCAGAGCGGGACGCCGATCGGTCCCCCGCAGGGCAGCCAGAATGGCGCTGACACCCAGCTGGTGCCCTACGAGAGCGTCTACCCCGAGTACCGGGCGGCGGCCCTGAGCCAGGTCGACCGCGAGGTCATCCCCGAGCAGCAGCGGGAGCTGGTCCGAGCTTACTTCCAGGACCAGGGGCGGTGAGCTCGGCTCGGGAGCGTCGGGGCCCGGTGGCGCAGCTGGAGCCGGAGCGCTTCCAGGAGCTGACCACGGGCATCGAGCAGGAGCTGGGCCGCCTGATGGTCGGCCAGGCCGAGGTCATCCGCCTCGCCCTGGTGGCGCTGATCGCCGGCGGCCACGTCCTCCTGGAGGGTGTCCCCGGCCTGGGCAAGACCGTCCTCGTCCGCTCGCTGGGGCGCGCGCTCGACCTCCAGTTCTCGCGGGTCCAGTTCACGCCCGACCTGATGCCGGCCGACATCACGGGCACCCACATCGTGACCGAGGACGAGAACGGCCGCCGCCGCTTCGAGTTCCAGCCCGGCCCGCTCTTCACCAACCTCCTGCTGGCCGACGAGATCAACCGCGCCACGCCCAAGACACAGAGCGCCCTGCTGGAGGCGATGCAGGAGCACCAGGTCACCTCCGGCGACCGGACGCGACCGCTGCCCTCGCCGTTCTTCGTGCTCGCCACCCAGAACCCGATCGAGCTGGAAGGGACCTACCCCTTGCCCGAGGCCCAGCTCGACCGCTTCTTCTTCAAGGTGCTGGTGCCCTTTCCGACCCCGGACGAGCTGGCCGAGATCGCCCGCCGGACCACCGGAACCGACGAGGCTGTGCTGCGGCCGGTGGCGGGCGCGGAGGACCTGGCCGCGATGGCCCACCTGGCGCGCGAGGTGCCGATCGCCGGGCACGTCCTGGAGCACGCCGTCCGCCTGGTGATGGCGACCCACCCCGAAGGCGAGGGCGTCCCCGAGGAGGTCACGCGCTACGTGCGCTGGGGCTCCAGCCCGCGCGGGCTGCAGACCCTGGTCCTGGCGGGGCGCATCCGGGCCCTTCTGGACGGGCGCTTCAACGTCGCCCTGGAGGACCTGCACGCGGTGGCGCCGCCCGCGCTCCGGCACCGGATCTTCCTCAACTTCGAGGCCGACGCCGCCGGCGTGGACACCGACAGGATCGTGGAGGCAGTGCTCAAGAGTGCTCAGCGCAGCTGAGCTGACCCTGCTCGGCCGCCTGGACCTCGCCCGCCGCCGGCCCCTCTCGGGCATGTACGCCGGCGAGCGCCGATCCCCCCGCGCGGCCCGCTCGCCGGAGTTCGCCGACTTCCGGCCCTACTCGCCCGGCGACGACTTCCGGCAGATCGACTGGCGCGCCTTCGCCCGCCTGGAGCGGCTGATGCTGCGGCTGTACGTCGCCGAGGAGGAGTCCAGCCTCAACGTGGTGGTCGACACCAGCGGATCGATGGCGCTCGGCTCGCCGCCCAAGTGGCCGGCCGCCCGCAAGCTGGCCGCGGCCGTCACCTTCCTGGGCCTGGCCGCCATGGACCGGGTGGCGGCGGGCGTGCTGGGCGGCAGCGCCCACACCCCGCACCTGCGCGGACGCGACGGCGCCGGCCGGCTCTTGAGCTTCCTGCAGCGGCTGGAGCCGGGCGGCAGCGCCGGGCCGGGGGACCTGCCGGGCCTGCGCTGGCCGCGACCGGGGCTGACGGTGATCATCAGCGACTTTCTTAACGAGGAGCCATGGGGCTCGGCTCTGGCGGGCCTCCGCCACCGCCGGCAGGAGCCCGTCCTCTGGCAGGTGCTGGCCCCGGACGAGGAGGCGCCCGGCCTGCGCGGGGACCTGAAGCTGGTCGACGTGGAGTCGGAGGCCGGCCGCGAGCTGACCGTGACCCCCAGCCTGGTGCAGGACTACCTGCAGGCGCTCCAGGCGCACCGGGAGCGCCTGCGGCGGGCCGCCGGCGGCGCCTGGGGGCGCTTCCTGCACTCGGGCAGCCAGGACGACCTGGAAGCCTCGATGCTGGCCGGCCTCCGGGCCGGGGTCGTCACCCGGAGCTGAGTCTGGCAGTGGAGCTACTGGTCCCGGCGGCGGCCGCCGCCCTGATCGCGCTTCCCCTGATCCTCTTCCTCTACTTCCTGAAGGTCCGGCGGCCGGAGGTCAGGGTGGCGACCCTGATGTTCTGGCGGCCGCACATCATCGACCGCCAGGCCAACGCGCCCTGGCAGCGCCTGCGCTGGAGCCTGCTGCTGCTGCTGCAGCTGGCGGCGGCCCTGCTCCTGGCCCTCTCGCTGACGCGGCCCGGCCTGGCCGGGGTGGCCGGGGTCGGCCAGACCACGGTGGTGCTGATCGACGGCTCGCCCAGCATGCAGGCGACCGACGTCTCGCCCAGCCGCTTCGTGGCCGCCGTCAACCAGGCCCGCAGCATCGCCGGCCAGCTGGGGCCCGGGCAGCAGATGGCGGTCGTCCTGCTGGGCGAGCACGCGCAGCTGCTGGCCCCGCCCAGCTCCGACCCCGCCGTCCTCAACGCGGCCCTCGACCGCGCTCACGTCGCCGGCCGCGGCGCCGACCTGGGCGAGGGCATCTCGCTGGCCAACGCCATCCTCTCCGGGCGCCGGGGCGGGACCATCCTGCTGCTGGGTGACGGCCACGCCCGGCCGCCCGACACCCCGACCAGGGTGGCGGCGCCCCTGGACTACGTGCCCTTCGGGAACACGGGCGAGAACGCCGGCATCGAGGCGCTCACCCGCGACAGCCAGGGCAGCGTCTTTCTGCGGGTGGCCGACTACGGCCGGCTGCCGCGCGACCTCAAGGTCGAGCTGCGGGCGGACGGCCGCCTGGCCGACGTGCTGCCGCTGCACGTGGACGGCAACTCGGTGACCGACCTGCGCTGGAACCGGCTGCCCCCCGGCACCAGCGTGCTGGAGGCCCGGCTCACACCGGGCGACGTGTTCGCCCCCGACGACCTGGCCTGGCTGGTCACCGCGGCGCCACCCGCGCACAAGGTCCTGGTGGTGACCCAGGAGAACGGCTTCCTGGTGCGCGCCCTCAAGCTGCGGGCCGGCCTGGAGGTGACCGTGCTGGCGCCCAAGGACTACAAGCCGGGGGCGTACGACCTCTATGTGTTCGACGGCTTCGTGCCCAAGGGCAAGCTGCCAACGCCCGCGCTCGTGGTGGGCCCACCGGTAGGCGAAGGGCCGGTGCCGGCGGGGCCGCCGGTCGATCCCGGCGGCGTGCTGCCCGCCAATCCCAACGAGCCGCTTCTGCGCGACGTGGTGCTGAAGGACGTCCACGTGCTGGTGGCCTCCAAGGTCACGCCGCCCGCCGACTGGCGGACCGTGATCGCGGCCACGGACGCTGCGCTGCTGCTGGTCCGTGAGGGCGAGCCGCGGATGGCCGAGCTCACCTTCGACATCCACCACTCGGACCTGCCGCTGCGCGCGGCCTTCCCGATCCTGGTCCAGAACCTGGTCCAGTACCTGCTCCCGGGCGGCTTCGAGAACCAGGTCTACGCCCCCGGGCAGGCGATCGCCCTGGCGGCCGAGCCCGACGCGCGCTCGCTGGAGGTGACCACCCCCGACGGGCGGACCCTGCGGCTGGCGCCGCCATTCCCGGTGCCACCCCTGACGGACACCCTGCACAGCGGCGTCTACACCGTCCGCCAGCAACTGCCGTCCGGCGTGCGCGTCTCTCAGTTCGTGGTGCAGCTGCAGGACCCGACCCAGTCCCGGATTGCGGTCGGCTCCGCCCCGCTCTCGGAGCAGGAGGGCGCGCCCAAGACGCGGCTGCCTCGGGGCACCCTGGAGATCTGGCCCTGGCTGGCGGCCGCGGCCCTGGC
>DATGVT010000025.1:0-2137 GCA_035300005.1 Candidatus Acidiferrales bacterium | reverse complement strand
CCGCCCAGGGCGCGCTCGGAGACCTGCTCTACCAGACGCTGGTCTTTCCCGGCCGGGCGCTGCCGGTGCCTCTCCGCTACAAGGTCTTCCAGAACCTGCCCGAGGTCTTCCGGGGAACCAACCTGGCCCTCTTCGTGTTCGTCCTGGCGATGGTCGGGCTGGCGGCCTGGAGCCGTCGCGGGTGGGTCCGCGCCGCTGCAGCCCTGGCGATCCCAGCCGCCGTGCTCGCCCACCACCTCTACCCGTCGGACTTCTGGGGCCGCTTCCTGGCCGAGGCGCTCGGCCTGCTCCTGGTCCTCAACGGCGCCGCCCTGGTCCTGGCCCTGGCCCGGCGGGACCTGCCCTTCCCGCCCGAGCTGCCGGCCCTGGCCCTGGCCCTCCAGTACCTGGCCCAGTTCACCTTCTCCGGCGTCTGGTACTCGTACCTCGGCGCCTACCTGTCGGTGCCGGTCGCCCTGCTGCTGCTGCGCTGGCTGGCCGGCGAGCTGCGGTGGGCAGGGGCTTTGGCGCCGGCCCTGGCCGGCGGGTGGCTGGCCGCCGGTTCGGTGCTCTTCCTGGCCGGCAGCGTCTACCGGGACGCGCCCCGGCCCCAGCTGACCGCCGCCTTTCACAGCGCCAAGCTGGCCGGCATCCGCTCGACGCCGGCCGACGTCGAGCGGGTCGACGGCATGGTCGCGGAGGTCGAGCGCGACAGCCGCCCCGGGGAACCGATCCTTGCCTTTCCCGACTTCCCCGGCCTCTACTTCCTGACCGGCCGCCGCAACCCCACCCGCCAGGACTGGTACAACCGCGGGACGCTGACCCCCGAGGTGGCCGACCAGGCGGCCGCCGAGCTCGCCCGCAACCCGCCCCGGGTGGTCTTCGTCCAGACCTACGCCGAGTGGGACTTCCTGCGCACCACGCCGCCCCTCGACTACGAGAGCGACCCCAAGTTCGCTCCCGTCTACCGATTCATCGTCGCCAACTACGTGCAGACGGGGGCCATCGGCGACATCCTGGTCTACCGACCGCGCGCTAGCTCCTCACGCTGAGCGGCCGGTAGTTCTTTAACGGCGCGGGAGAGGCAGGCCTCCCCCGCGAGCCTCCTCCCGCATTACGACGCGGGTCGGCGGGTCACGGACTCACACGGCCGGGCAGAGCCCGGCCTTACGCTCCACTCTTGGGGTCAGGGGCTGACCGGCAACGGCCGGTAGTTCTTCTTGTAGTACTCCCAGTATTCGCCCGACTTGAGCGGGCGCCACCAGTCCTGGTTGGCCTGGTACCAGTCGACCGTCAGCTTGAGGCCCGCCTCCAGGTCCACCTCCGGCCGCCAGCCGAGGGCGCGCAGGCGGCCAACGTCGAGCGCGTAGCGGTAGTCGTGGCCGGGCCGGTCGTCCACAAACTCGATCAGCGACTCCGGCTTGCCCATCAGGTCCAGGATCATGCGAGCCGCATCCAGCCCGCTCGTCTCCAGGCCGGTGCCGACGTTGTAGACGGCGCCCGGCGGGGCCTGGTGCAGCACCAGGTCAACCGCCCGGCAGTGGTCGACCACGAAGACGTAGTCGCGCACCGCGCTGCCGTCCTTGTAGATGGGCAGCTTCAGCCCGTCGATGGCGTTGGTGACCAGCACCGGGATCATCTTCTCCGGGTACTGGTTGGGCCCGTAGTTGTTGGAGCCGCGCGTGATCAGGAGCGGGAGCCCATGGCTCTCGGCGAAGGCGCGCGCGATCAGCTCCCCGCCCGCCTTGCTGGCCGAGTAGGGGCTGCGCGGGCGCAGAGCGTCATCCTCCCGCGAGCGGCCCTCCAGGACCTCGCCGTAGACCTCGTCGGTGCTGACCAGCAGGAAGACCTGGTGGCGGTTCTGGCGGGCGGCCTCGCAGAGGACGGCGGTCCCGTAGACGTCGGTCTGGATGAAGGCGAAGGGATCCATCAGCGAGCGGTCGACGTGGGTCTCGGCCGCGAAGTTGACGATGGCGTCGTGCTCGGCGGCCAGCCGGCCCACCAGGTCCCGGTCACAGATGTCGCCCTGCACGAACCGGTAGCCGGGCGTGCCCTCGACCTCGGCCAGGTTGGCCGGGTTGCCCGCGTAGGTCAGCTTGTCCAGGACGGTGATCGTGACCTCCGGCCGGGTGCGCCGCAGCAGGCGCACGAAGTGGGA
>DATGVT010000024.1:0-2016 GCA_035300005.1 Candidatus Acidiferrales bacterium | reverse complement strand
GCGGCCTGCGCGTTGTCCTCCACCACCAGGACCAGCGGCCGCTTCTCGCGGGCCACCGAAGGGGTGGGCTCGGCCACGGGGGCCGCCGGCGTCTCGGGCAGGGGCTGCTCGGCCGGCAGCACCACGATGAAGGTGCTCCCCTTTCCGACCTCGCTCTCGACCTCGATCCGGCCCCCGTGCAGCTCGGCGAAGCGCCGGGTCAGGGCCAGGCCGAGGCCGGTGCCCTGGTGCTGGCGGCCGGGCCCCGAGTCGAGCTGCTGGAACTCTTCGAAAAGCTTGCCGATGTCCTCCGGGGCGATGCCGATCCCGGTGTCCGAGACCCTCAGCTCGACGACGCCATCCCGGGCCCGGGCGGCGACGGTCACCTGGCCTCCGTCGGGCGTGAACTTGATCGCGTTGGAGACCAGGTTCAGCAGCATCTGCTTGACCTTGCCCGGGTCGGCCACCAGCTCCAGCTCGGGGGCGACGTCCGCCGTCAGCTGGATGCCCTTCTGGCCGGCCAGGGGCTCGACCGTGCTCAGCACCTGTCCCGCCACCTCGTCCACGTGCATCCGCTGGGGCCTCAGGTCCATCTGTCCCGCCTCCACCTTGGAGAGGTCCAGGATGTCGTTGATCAGGCCCAGCAGGTGCTTGCCGCTGCTGTTGATCTGCTCCAGGAAGTTCTTGCGGGTGGCCTGGTCGAAGCTGTCCGGGGCCTCGTCCAGCAGCAGCTCGGAGAAGCCGAGGATGGCGTTGAGCGGCGTCCGCAGCTCATGGCTCATGTTGGCGAGGAAGACGCTCTTGTGCCGGCTGGCGCGCTCCAGCTCCAGGTTCGCCTGCTTCAGCTGCTCGATCAGAGAGGCGCGGTCCAGGGCGGCGGTGGCCGAGAGCGCGTAACGCTCGACCCGCACCATCTCGTCGTTTCCGAAGACGGGCGTGAAGGGGCCGCCGAGAAGCAGGAGGGCGCCCCGGCCTTCGGTCAGAGCCAGGGGGAGGAGGATGACCGGTTGCGAAGGCCGCCCCGGCAGCTGCCGGGACCGACTGGCGTCGAGGGCGCCAAGCTCCTGCCACAGTGGACCCGCTTGATCGAGCGCGAGACCGCGCAACGCTATCGGCCGGTGACGGCCGTCGAAGAGGCAGCCGCCCTCGGCACCGACCAGCCGCATCGCCCACTCCAGTGAGTGGGCGGCCACGACATCCCGCTCCGGGCTGGAGACGAGGAGCTCCTGCATGGCGCTGTTGAGGGCGTCCTCCTCGGGGGAACGCCAGAGGCGCCGCAGCCAGCCGGGAGGCGAGAAGCTCACGTAGAGGAGCGGGACCGTCGCCAGCGCGACCAGCTGGATGAGCAGCTGGAACCAGGTGCTCTGCGCCGCCTGGCCGACGCCCACGGCGACCACCAGGATCAGGGCGATGCCCCCGAAGCCCGCGCTCAGCGCCCGCAGCCGGGCCTTCTGGACCGCCGGCCGCCGGCGGGCGGCCAGCCAGAAGCGGAGCGCGGGCTCCAGGACCGATCCGCACCAGACCAGGACCAGGAGCAGGGTCGCGGCGCCCTGAAGTGCAGTCGGCCTGGTGCCCGCTGGTGGCACCCCGGCCGCCAGGAAGAGCACCACCACGCCGGCGATGGCGGCCAGGACCGCGAGGTGGGTGCGGCGGCCCAGGGGCAGGAACGTGCCCCGGAAGCGCAGCAGTGAGTAGCCGGAGAGCATGAAGCCGACGATGCTCAGTGCCGACAGCCAGGGCGGGCTGTAGCCGAGCGCCTGCGGTATCCGCCCGGCCAGCGTCACCAGCCCCAGCGAGCCGAGAGCGAGGGCGAGCCAGCCATGCCGGCGCTCCCGGTGAAGGATCCAGTCCACCGTCACCGCCAGGCCCAGCAGGACGAACGCAATGGTGGTGGCGTCCTGGAGGATCTCCCCGGCCTCATGCATCAGAGGGCGTCCTTCACGCGACCCCCGGCGCCCCGCGCGCGGGCAGGTCGCTGACGAAGAGGTCCACCAGGTCCGGGTCCCACTGCTGGGCCCGGCCGCGGGCGAGGATGTG
>DATGVT010000023.1:0-5614 GCA_035300005.1 Candidatus Acidiferrales bacterium | reverse complement strand
GTCGCCGGCAGCTCGCGCGCCAGCCGGCCGGAGCCGATCGAGGCCAGGAGCTTCTGCGGGAGTGCCCGGCGCAGCAGCTCCGGGGCCGGCGCGCTGCGGCCTCCCTGCGGCAGCAGCAGGTAGTCGCAGGTTCCCGAGAGCCGGACAGCAACCGCCGCCTGGGCGGCCAGGTCGAGGTCGCTGAGGTCGCAGAAGCTGCGCCCGCCGGCGCCCCTGACCCGCAGGGCCAGGTAGCCGGCCCCCGGCTCGGGGTCTGAGCCCGGCTCCGGTGAAAGGATCTCGACCTCGAGTCCCGCCACGCGCAGCCGGTCGCCCGCGGCCAGACGCCGGGGGGTGGCCCCTCCGGCCTCCAGGATCAGGCTGGCCGACCGCCAGGCCGAACCGGGCAGTGCCGGCGCCGGCACGCCCACCAGCCCGGTTCCATAGCGGAGCCCGTTCAGGCCGCCGACGTGACCCGGCGAGGGCGCTGTGATGAGCACCGCGTCCAGCCGCCGGGTCCAGGGCGGCAGGAGCTGGCCGAGCTGGTCGTTGAGGCGAGCGGGGCTGGGGCCGCCGTCGATGAGCAGCGTGCCCTGAGGGCCGCTGACCAGGACGGCCTGGCCGTCGCCCACGGCGAGCACGCTGAGCTCGGGCCGGGAGAAGCCCCAGGCCGCCAGCTCGCCGCCGGCGACCAGCAGCGGCGCCAGCACGGCTGCCAGCAGCAGCGCCAGCCGGCGCCGTCCCTGGCTGTGGAGGGCGCCGGCAAAGCCACCCAACCCGGCGTAGTAGGCCAGCCCGGCCCAGGGCGGGAAGGCCGGGACCGGAACCGCGGCCGCCGGCACCCGGGCCAGCAGCCGGGCCACCTGTTCCAGATAGACGAGCAGACCGGCCACCGGCAGCGCCGCCAGGCGGCCCGCTTCAGGCAGCTGCGGGAGCAGCGCCAGGGGAGCCACCAGCAGACCGGCGGCGACCAGCGCCGGCAGCAGCGGCAGCACGGCGGCGTTGGCGATGGGTGCCACCGGGGAGACGAGGTGGAACGAGGCGGCCATGAAGGGCAGCGTCCCCACCTGGGCCGCGCAGGTGACGGCGAACGGCTCCCGAACCGGCCGGGGCAGGCGGCCGAGCCGGTGCTCCAGCGTCGGGGTCAGCAGGACGATGGCCGCCGTGCCGGCGAAGGAGAGTTGGAAGCCGACGTCCAGCGCCAGCTCCGGCCGCCAGGCCAGCATGGCGGCCGCGGTGACCGCGAGCGAGGTCCAGACGTGCGCCGGCCGGCCCAGGCGGGCGGCCAGCAGCGTGATGCCGCCCATCGCCGCAGCGCGCAGGGCGGCGGGCGTGGCGCCGCCGGCCAGGGCGTAGACGCCGACCAGCACCAGCACCGGCCAGGTGGCGGCGCGACCGAGCAGGGGCGTGAGCAGGCCGGCCAGCAGCCGCGCGAAGACGGCGACCTTGAGGCCGCTCAGGACCAGCAGGTGAACCAGCCCGGTGGCGATCAGGTCCTGCTCCAGGTCGGGCGGGATCCCGCTCCGGATGCCCAGCACGACCCCCATCAAGACCGCCGCATGGGGGGCCGGCAGCAGCGCCTGCACCGCTTCCCGGTAGCGATCGCGGAGCCAGCCGGGCACGCCCGGCAGCCCGCCCGGGTGGTCGCGCACCTGCAGGCTGTCAGCCCTCAGCTCCAGGAAGACCTGGCGCTGGGCCAGGTAGGCGCGCCGGTCGAATCCGGGCCGGTCGGCGGGCAGCGCCAGCCGCCCCGCGGCGTGCACCAGGTCGCCGTAGGCGGCCTGGCCAGGACCGCGCACCCTGACCATGAGGTTCCCGATCGGCGGAGCCGGGCCGGAGGCGAGCTGGACGCGCGAGGGCTCGACCAGGGCCTCGTACCCGCCGCCCAGCGTGCGCACGTCGTCGGCGATGCGTCCCTCGACGACGGCCTGCTGGCCCGCCAGGGCAGCCGCGCGGGCGGCCGTGGCGGAGTCTGCCGCCGGCAGCTGGGCGCGGGCCACCCCGAAGAGCGCGGCGGCCAGCGCCAGGGGGACCACCAGGGGGCGAAGCGCCAGGACCAGGCCCAGGGCGGCCAGCCCGGCGACCAGGGCGGCCGCGCCCAGGAAGACAGCGCCAGGGGCCAGCGCCACGGTGGCGGCGGCGCCGGCCGAGAACGCGAGGCAGACGGTGAAGGCAGGGAGGCGCCTCAGACGCGGACGTACCTCTGCGCCAGGCGGTAGTCGGCCGCGCTCATGCCCAGCCCGCTGACCAGCTCCGAGGTCTTGAGGAACGGGCCGAAGGTGCCGCGGTACTCGACCACGGCCTGCGCCAGCTCCACTGAGAAGCCCGGCACCGAGGCCAGCTCCTCCGCGCTGGCGGAGTTGAGGTCGACCTTCGGCGCGCGGGTCGCGCCGGCAAGCGTTGATCTGCGGAAGGGCACCCGCACCTGCTCGCCGTCCCGCAGCCGGCCGGCCAGGTCGGGCAGGCGCGCCGGGTCGGCGTCTGGGCTCAGCCCGCCGGCGGCGGCGACCGCCGCGTAGACGCGGTCTCCGCGCTTCAGGCGGTAGAGGCCCGGATGGGCGACCGCGCCGCTGACGTGCACCAGGAGCCCGGCTTCGGCCGGGACCTCGGCCGCCGAGGCCGGCGAGAACGCGCCGGCCGGCGCTGCCGGCGCTATCGGGGGACTCAGCGCGAAGGCGGCGCCCAGCAGACCCAACGCGGCCAGGGGTGGCAGCGCCAGCAGCAGGAGCCGGGCGCCGCCCGGCACGACGAAGAGACCCAGCCGGCGACGCATGGCCCGAGAGGCTAGGGACGCGCCCGAGGGGAAGGAACCCTGCCTGTTAACGTGAGGTTGGCTGGGCGGGGAGGATTCGAACCTCCGGTCGAGGATCCAAAGTCCTCTGCCTTACCGGACTTGGCTACCGCCCATCGATCGCCACGCCGGCCAGCTCCAGGACCGCCGCGACGAACTGCTCCTCGGGCAATGCTCCCACGAACGCGCCCTGCCGATTCACGACCGTGCGCGGCACGCCCTCGACCCCGAAGCGGTGGGAGAGCTCAGGGAACTCGTTCGCCTCCACGGCCAGCGAGCGAACCAGCGGCGAGGCCAGCGCGAGGCGGTTGGCGAGGCTCACGGCCGCGGGACAGTAGCGTCAAGTCGGGGTGGCGAAGACCATGACCTCGGCCGGCTCGGCCAGCAGGGCCAGCCGTTCCAGGCTGGTGGGGCTGAGGCCGGGCTCACCGCGCGAGACGCGCTCGATGGCGTCCACCAGGGTGGCGAACTCGTAGCCCACGGGCAGGCCCTGGAAGCGGATCCGAGGTTCCTCCTCGGCGGGCGTGCCGATCACCAGGGTCGGCACCTCTTCCACCCCGTCCGCCGGCGCGGCGCTGAGATCGGTGACCTCCAGCGTGACCAGCTCCGGCGACGCTGCCGAAACTTCCCCCAGCAGCTCGCGGGCGTCGTCGCAGGTGACGCAGGTGTAGCGCCCGGGGACGATCAGGCGGCCGAGACCGGGACGCACGTACAGCCGCAGCTGGACCGGCCCCGTGAGCCGCTGGCCGAAGCGTCCCTCCAGCTGCTCTTTGACCTTGGGGCTCAGAATCGCCAACGGGCGCTAGGGTATCGTGGCCGCGATGCGGGTGGGGCTGGTCGCGGACGACCTGACCGGCGCCTGCGACAGCGCCGCTCCCTTCCTCGCCGGGCGGGTGCTGGTCGGCCTCTGGCCACAGCTCCCGAACGGAGAGGCGGCCTGCCTCGCCGTCAGCACCGAGTCCCGGCACGCTCCGGCCGAAGTCTGCCGGCAGCGCTCCCGCGAGGCCGCGGCGCACTTCCTGCCGCTCTGCGACCGGCTCTACGCCAAGCTCGACTCCCGCCTGGCCGGGAGCCCGGCGGCCGCCCTGGCCGGGATGCTCGAGGTCTGGCCGGGCCCCTGTCTGGTCGCCCCCGCGCTCCCCGCGGAGGGACGGGTGACTGACGGCCGGCGCCAGCGCTGGCCGGGCGGCGAGGCGGACCTGGCCGGCCTCCTGGCGCCGCTCGGCGGGCGGGTCGACGTCCGGGACGCGGCCAGCACCGACGACCTGAAGGCGATCGCCCGCGAGGTCGCGGCGCGGCCCGAGCTGCTCCCGGCGGGCAGCGCCGGCCTGGCGGAGGCCCTGGCGCCGGCGCTCGGCCTGGGTCCCCCGAGCCGGAGCTGGCCGGCCTCCCACCGGCCGCTGGCCCTGGTCGGGACGCCGGCCGCCCGCCAGCAGGCACGCGTCGCCCGCGAGGCCGGCTTCCAGGTCCGGGAGCCGGCGGCAGGCGAATGGACGGCGCGCGACCTGGACGGCTTCGACGCCCTCTTCTTGACCGGGGCGAGACCGCGGCCCGCGTCCTGGCCGGACTCGGCGCCCACAGCCTGGAGCTGCTCGGGGAGCTGCTGCCGCGGGTGCCGGTCGGGCGCCTGCTGGACGGACCCCGCGCGGGCCTGGTGGTGGCGTTGAAGTCGGGCTCCTTCGGCGCTCCGGACGCCATCGCGCGCTCGCTGGCGAGGCTTCAGAGCGGTGCCTAGGCCGCGGCTCGCCGTCTCCGCGGGCGACCCGGCCGGGATCGGGCCCGAGGTCACGCTCAAGGCCCTCGCCCAGCCCGAGGTGGCGGCGCTGGCCGAGGTCACCGTCGTCGGCGACCCCGAGCTGCTGCGAGCCACTGCTGAGCGCCTCTCGCTGCCCGTCCCGCCCCGCCTGGAGGCGGCGGGCGACGCTTCTGGCGTGGTCGCCGGCCAGGTCTCGGCCGCCGCCGGGCGGGCCGCGGTGGCGGCGGTCGAGGCCGCGGTGCGGCTGGTCCAGGAGGGGCGGGCCGACGCGCTGGTGACGGCGCCGATCTCCAAGGAGGCGCTGCGCGCCGCCGGCTACGCCTGGCCTGGCCACACCGAGCTGCTGGCCGACCTGGCGGGCGTGGCCGAGGTCCGGATGCTGCTGGTCTCGGGCTCGCTTCGGGTCGTGCACGTCACCACCCACCGCTCCCTGCGGAGCGCGATCGAGGCGGCCACCCGGGAGAGGGTCCTGCGCACGATCGAGATGACGCACGAGGCCGGCCGCCGTCTGGGCTTCGCCCAGCCGCGGATCGGGGTGGCAGGGTTGAACCCCCACGCAGGCGAGGGCGGCCTGTTCGGCGAGGAAGACCAGCGCGAGCTGGCGCCCGCGGTGGCCGAGGCCGCCGGCAGCGGGATCATGGTGCAGGGGCCGCTGCCGGCCGACACCCTTTTCTGGCGCGCGGCGCAGGGCGAGTTCGACTTCCTGGTCGCGATGTACCACGACCAGGGCCACATCCCGGTCAAGCTCGCGGGCTTCGACGAGGGCGTGAACGTGACCCTCGGCCTGCCCTTCTGGCGGACGTCAGTGGACCACGGGACGGCCTTCGACATCGCCGGGCGCGGGGTCGCCCGCTGGCAGAGCATGGCGGCGGCGATCAGGGTGGCGGCGGACGTGGTCGAGCGCGACCGCGCCCGGACCTAGGCCCGCTCGACCAGGTCGAGCAGGCGGTTGGCGGCCGCCAGCTGCTGCTCGTTGTCGAGTCCGTACCAGGGAACGCTGAGCGACAGCCGGTCGGCCAGCCCGGCCCAGCGCGTGAGGCCGCCCGCGAGGTCCTCCTCATAGATCACGCCCAGCCGGTCCAGGCAGT
>DATGVT010000022.1:0-2404 GCA_035300005.1 Candidatus Acidiferrales bacterium | reverse complement strand
CTGTGGAGGGGTTGAGATGGCTGCACCAGTGGTCCACTTCGAGATCAACACCAAGGGCGACGCCAAGCGGCTCTGGAGGTTCTACGAGGCCGAGCAGGTGCCGGTGACCGAGGTCCCGGGCGTCGTCACCTTCGCCAACTTCCGGGACCCGGACGGCCACGTGATCGGGCTGGTCAAGAGCGAGGCGCGTTAGGGTCTACGCCAGAGTCCGCGACCTGATCGGCCGATGACGGCCGAGCACGACCTCGTCCTGCGGGGCGGCGACCTCTACGACGGCAGCGGCGCCCCGCCCCGCCGCGGCGACCTCGCCGTCGCCGGGGACTCGATCGCCGAAGTTGGGGAGGTCAGCGGCCGCGGTCGGCTGGAGCTGGACGTGAGCGGCCTGGCGGTGGCGCCGGGCTTCATCAACGTCCTCAGCTGGGCCAACGAGACGCTGATCGAGGACGGCCGTTCGCAGAGCGACGTCCGGCAGGGCGTGACCCTGGAGGTGCTCGGCGAGGGCAGCTCGATGGGGCCGCTCAACGCCGAGATGAAGGAGCTGGCGCTGGAGCGCCAGGGTGACATCCGCTACCCGATCGGCTGGACCACGCTGGGCGAGTACCTGGCCTGGCTGGCTGCGCGGGGAGTCTCCTGCAACGTCGCCTCCTTCGTGGGCGCCACCACCGCCCGGGTGCACGAGCTGGGTTTCGAGGACCGCGACCCGACCCGGGACGAGCTCAGCCGCATGCGGGCCCTGGTCCGGCAGGCGATGCGGGAGGGGGCTCTGGGCCTCTCCTCGGCGCTGATCTACCCGCCCGCCACCTTCGCCGCCACCGAGGAGCTGGTGGCCCTGGCCCGGACCGCGGGCGAGCTCGGCGGGCTCTACATCTCGCACCTGCGCAGCGAGGGCGCGCGCCTGCTGGAGGCGGTGGACGAGCTGGTGACCATCGCCCGCGAGGGGAAGGTGAGAGCGGAGATCTACCACCTGAAGGCGGCCGGGCGCACCAACTGGCCGAAGTTCGAGCAGGCGCTGCAGCGGGTGGAGGCGGCCCGCGCGCAGGGGCTGGCGGTCACCGCCGACATGTACACCTACGCCGCCGCCGCGACTGGGCTGAGCTCCTGCATACCGCCCTGGTATCACGAGGGCGGGCACAAGGCGCTGGTGGAGCGGCTGCGGGATCTCAAGCTGCGGCCGCGGATCGCCCGTGAGATGAGGGAGCCGAGCCAGCGCTGGGAGAACCTCTTTCGGGAGGCGGGCTCGCCCGAGAACATCCTGCTGAACGCGTTCCGGAGCGACGCGCTGAAGCCGCTGACCGGCAAGACCCTGGCCCAGGTCTCGGCCATGCGGGGCAGGCCGCCGGAGGAGGTGGTGATGGACTTGGTGGTCGAGGACGACAGCCGGGTCGGGGCCGTCTACTTCGTGATGGACGAGGCCAACGTCAGGCTGGGCCTCGCGCAGCCCTGGGTCAGCTTCGGCTCCGACGGCGGGTCGCAGGCGCCTGAGGGCAACTTCCTGAAGTCGATGCCGCACCCGCGCTCGTACGGGAACGTCGCCCGTCTGCTGGGCAGGTACGTGCGCGAGGAGCGGGTCCTGGCGCTGGAAGAGGCGGTCCGCCGGCTGACCTGGCTGCCGGCCGAGAACCTGCGCCTGGAGCGGCGGGGCCGCCTGCGGCCGGGCGACTTCGCCGACGTCGCCGTCTTCGACCCGGACGAGGTCCAGGACCACGCCACCTTCGAGGAGCCGCAGCGGTACGCGACCGGCGTGGAGCACGTGCTCGTCAACGGGGTGCTGGTGCTGAAGGACGGGGAGCACACCGATGCGCGGCCGGGCCGCTTCCTGCGCGGCCCCGGCTTCAGCCGCTGAGCACTGGCTGGCTGCTAGAGGTGAGGGACGCCCAGCTCCTCCAGCCAGCGCTGGAAGGCGATCAGGGGCAGGTCCGCCGGCCGCACGTAGAGCATCAGCCGCGAGGCCAGCGGCGGCAGCAGCCAGGGCCGCTGGCTCTCGACCACGCGCCGGTCCTGGCCCAGGATCCGCTCCTCGAACTCCAGGTAGTGGCGGTCGCGCCCGGGTGCGATGTCGAAGTCGCGCGCCGTGATCAGGAAGACCTGCGAGCGGTTCCAGTCCAGCGGGCAGACCGCATGAAAGATGACGTAGGTGCCGGCGGGGCCGGACTTGACCAGGCGGATGGCGGTCGGCGTGGCGTGGTTGCGGTAGTCGACCCGCTCCAGGGCGCCCTCCCCGCCGATGCTGGCGTTGGCCGGCTGCAGGATCGTGTAGCGCGCGACCAGCTCGTGGTCCTCGCGCGCGACCTGGTGCTCGGGCGGCTCGGGATGCTCGCGGTCGCCCAGCAGGCCGGGGTGGACCCAGGCGAAGTGCGTGTCGTCCAGCGAGCCCATGACGATGCGCGGGGCGCTGGCCGCCCAG
>DATGVT010000021.1:0-3556 GCA_035300005.1 Candidatus Acidiferrales bacterium | reverse complement strand
GTGCTCGCGCAGGAGGCCGCCCACGTCGATCGGCGCCGAGCGCAGCGTGAGCCCCTGAGGGTAGGCGAACCAGTAGACGCGCTCCGGGTCCGGCTCCAGCAGGGCCTCCCGCAGCAGCTGTCCGGCCTCCTCCAGCCGGCCCCGGATGATCTCCAGCTCCCGGAGCGCCTGGTGCGGCTCCTCGCCGCCCAGCCAGTCGCGGGCGGACGCCACCGCTCCCCGCAGGTGGGCGTCCAGCGCCGCCAGAGCGGTGGTCAGGTCGCCGCCCGCCGCTTCCAGGACCGGCCAGCCGGGCGTCTCGCGCAACGCCGGCACCAGCCTCAGGCTGTCGTCCCGCCGGTCCAGCTCGGCCAGCCGCTCCGTCATCCAGAGGGCCGCGGCCTCGAACAGCTCGCCCGCCCGCCGCCGTGCTCGCAGGGCCACCGCCGCGGCCGGCTCCAGGTGGGCGTCGGCCGCCCCCAGCCGGGGCCGGCGGCGGACCTCCTCGATCAGGCCCTGGCCGCCGTCCTGGACCAGCCGTTCCAGCAGGGCGTTGAGCCCGGGACCGTCCACCTCGCAGCGCAGGCCCTGGGTGGCCGCCTCCTCCAGGTGGTGGGCCTCGTCCACGACCAGGTGGTCGTAGGGGGGCAGGATCCCACCGCCGGTAGCCGCGTCCGCCATCAGCAGGGCGTGGTTGACGACGACGAGGTCCGCGCCCTCCGCCTCCGCCCGAGCCCGGTGGACGAAGCAGTCCTCGGCGGTGCAGTGGAGCCCGGCGCAGTCGAGCGGGTCGGAGGCGATCTGCGCCCAGAGCACCTGCTCGCGACCCTGCAGACGGAGCTCGGCGCGGTCGCCGGTCTGGGTGGTGTTCAGCCAGACCAGGACCTTGAGCTTGAAGCGCAGCTCGTCGGCGTCGGCGCAGGGCTGGGCCAGGTGGCGCCGCCAGCGGCGGAGGGAGACGTAGTTGGGCCGGCCCTTGAGCAGGCAGGCCTCGAAGTCCCAGGGCAGCCACTCCCGCAGGAAAGGCAGGTCCTTCTCCAGCAGCTGCTCCTGCAGCGTGTGGGTGTAGGTGGACACCACCACCCGCTCGCCCTTGCCCCGGGCCCGCGCCAGCGCCGGCAGCAGGTAGGCGAGGCTCTTGCCGGTCCCGGTCCCCGCCTCCACCACCAGGCTGCCGCCGCGCTGCTGGGTCTGCGCGACCGCCAGCAGCATCTGGCGCTGCGACTCCCGCTGCTCGTAGTCGGGGAAGGCCCGGGCCAGCGGGCCCTCGGGGGCCAGCAGCGCGGCCAGCTCGGCCGGGTCGGCGGCCAGGGGCGCGCGCTCGCCCCGCGCAGCCCGCGCCGGCCGGGCAGGCTGTGGCCGGACCGGCTCCGGAGAGGGCTGGGTGAGGGCCTCGGCGAAGAAGCGGGCCAGCGCCCAGGTGTAGGGCGCCACCAGGGCCAGCATCGACTCCTTGAGCTGCTCCGGCAGCGCGGCCGCCTCCTCGCGCAGGCGCAAGAAGAGTTGGCGCGTGGCGTCCGCGTCGTCGAGGGCGCGGTGCGGCCGGGGCTGGCCGAGGCCCAGCTCAGCGGCCAGCAGCGGGAGGCTGTGGCTGGCCGCGGTCGGCAGCAGGATGCGCGCCACGTGGAGGGTATCGATCACCTCCGAGTCACCCTCCCAGAGGCCGGCCGCGACCAGGAAGTCGACGTCCAGCGTGGCGCCGTGGCCGACCGGCTGGCGGCCGCGCAGGAACTCGGCCAGCTCCCGCACCGCCGCCTCCGCCGAGGCGGCTCCCTGCAGCTGCTCGGGCGCGATCCCGGTCAGCTTCAGCACCTCGACCGGCACCGAGCGGCCGGGGTCGGCCAGGCGCTCCAGCGTCGCCACCACCCGCTCGGGAGTGAAGGCCACGGCGCCGACCTCGATCACGCGGTCCCGCTCGGGGTCGAGGCCGGTCGTCTCCAGGTCGAGGGCTGCGTACTCCGGCACTAGCTGGCCGTGAAATTCTAGGAGCCGCCGGCAGGGCTCTAACTCGGATGTGCCTGCGCTATAGTTGCTCGCGCCGTGCTCGCCGGGGCTATCGCCGCGCCCAGAAGACTCGAGGACCTGCACATCCGGCGGGACCTGGTCGCCAGCCTTGTGCTGCGCACCGTGGCCATGGCCGACACCCTGAGCGGCGCCTCCCTGGAGACCCGCCTCGGGCTCCCCTTCGAGACCCTGCAGCCGCTGATCGAGGAGTTCCAGAAGAACCAGCTCATGGACACCATGGGCTTCTCCAACGAGCCCGGGCTGGAAGGGCGGCCGATTCCCGTGCGCATGGCCTACACGGTGTCCAGCCACGGCCGGCAGCGGGTGGCCGAGATGTCCGCCGTGCAGACCCGCTACCTGGGTCGCTGTCCCATCAACTTCGAGGACTACCTGCAGCTGGTCCGCTCCCAGGTCACCGAGCACGTGGCCGTCACCGACGCCATGCTCAAGAAGGCGCTCGGCAACCTGGAGCTCGAGCAGCACGTCATCGACCAGATCGGCGGGGCCATGGTCTCCCGCTCCTCGCTCTTCATCTTCGGAGCGCCCGGCAACGGCAAGTCGACCATCACGGAGCGCATGGCCCTCCTGATGGGAGAGCCGATCGAGATCCCGCACGCGGTCGCCGTCGGGGACGAGATCATCCGCGTCATCGATCCCGTCTACCACCGCCAGGCGGAAGGGCCGCAGCCGGCCGACCGCCGCCTGATCAAGTGCGAGCGGCCGGTCGTGATCGCGGGCGGCGAGCTCAAGCTGAGCCAGCTCGACCTCACTTATGACGCCCAGACCCGCTACTACGAGGCCCCCCTGCAGTGGAAGGCGAACGCCGGCGTCTTCGTCATCGACGACTTCGGCCGCCAGGAGGCGCCGCCGATGCGGCTCCTGAACCGCTTCATCGTGCCCATGGAGAAGAGGATCGACTACCTGGACCTGTCGGCGTCGGGCCGCAAGATCGAGGTTCCCTTCCTCTGCCAGGTGGTCTTCTCGACCAACCTCTCGCCCCAGGAGCTGGTGGACGAGGCTTTCCTCCGCCGTATGGCCTACAAGATCGGGGTGGGCAACCCCTCGCAGGAGGCCTTCGCCAGGATCATGAAGTACGAGTGCGACCGCAACGGAGTGACCTTCGACGAGCGGGCGCTGCCCTACCTGCTCCAGCTCTACGGCAAGAAGCCGCTGCGGGGGTCGCACCCGCGCCAGCTGATCGCCCGCCTGGTGGACCTGGCGGCCTATCGCCAGCAGAAGGCCACTCTCAACCCGGCCAGCCTGAAGGAGGCCTTCGACGCCTGCTTCAACCCCGCGCTGGCCGGCCTCGCCGAGGAGGACTGGGCCAAGCCCAACGTCCAGCACTAGCAGGGTGCTGAAAAAGGGGCATCGGATGATCTGGCGATCCTGGCGCGCCGAAGGGCCAGTCAGCGGGTGGCGGGCTAGGAGCGCATCGGAAGATGCGTGACGACGACCGCCGGGGCCCGCTGGCAGCCATCTCGGCCGCCAGGGCGCCAGAGGGCCGATGCCGCCTCCAGAGTGGAGGCGGGAACCCTTTTTCAGCAGCCTGCTAGGGAACCCTCACCAGAATGTA
>DATGVT010000020.1:0-1780 GCA_035300005.1 Candidatus Acidiferrales bacterium | reverse complement strand
CGCACGGGCGCAGGCCCGATGGCCATGGCGGCCGGGTAGAACTTGACCGCGGCCGCCATCCCGGCCAGGGCCCCGGCAACCCCAGGTCGAGCCGCCTCCAGGACGATGGAGCCCGCCGCCAGCAGCAGGGCCACGCCGCCTCGCTGGCCGGCGTCCAGGTCTGCGAAGAGGGGCGGGAACCAGGCCGCCAGGAACCAGAAGGCGGGCCGGGCCAGGGGATGGGCTGGGCTCAGCCGCCGGTACAGCAGCCAGAGGCCGGCCAGGGCGCAGAGCGCATCGAAAACGGTCCAGGCGGCGATCCCGGCCGGCTTGGGCAGGAGCGCGAAGGGGGCGGCCATAAACGCGACCGCGGGTGGGGAGAGAAAGGCGTCCAGGTCGCCGGGCGGGGGCACGATGTGCAGCCGGGCAATGGCGGCTGCCGCCGGCTCGTACAGGTGGCGGGGGTCCGTCAGCAGTGCGTGGCCGGCGGCCCAGAAGGAGCCGGCGTCCGGGCGGTCCGGGGCCAGCGCGGCCAGGATCAGCGTCCGGGAGGCGAAGATGGCCGCCAGCGCCCAGTAGAGCGCCGGCCGGGTCAGGAGGTCCCGGGCGGCAAGCTTGATCGGCTGTCTCGCAGCGGGTGATAGAGGGCCAGCTGCTGCTGGCGCCGGCGGTGATACTCGTCCTGCTCGCCGAAGAGCGCGCGCCGGCCCCGCAGGCGCAGCCGGAGCAGCGTGCCCAGCGCAACCACCCCGTCCCGCCAGGTCAGCTTCTTGCCCTCCTGGCGGCTGCGCGCGTAGTAGTGGATGGGCACCTCGTGGATGCGGTAGCCCAGCCGCAGGACGCGGGCGGTGACGTCGGGTTCGATGTCGAACCGGCTCCCGCTCAGGTTCAGGCGCTGCCAGAGCTCCGAGCGCAGCATCTTGTAGCCCGTCTCCAGGTCGGAGATGTACGAGTTGAAGAGCAGGTTGCAGGCCAGGGTGACGGTTCCGTTGCCGACCACGAACCAGAAGCTGTAGGCGGTCTGGCCTGCGAACCCACGAACCCCGTAGACGACGTCGGCGCGGCCGGCGGCGAGCGGCTCCAGCAGCCGGCCGTAGTCGGCGGGGTCGTACTCGAGGTCGGCGTCCTGGACCACCGCGAAGGGCAGCCTGAGCTCGGAGATCGCGCGCCGGAGCGCCGCCCCTTTGCCCTGGTTGGTCCCCTGCCGGAAGAGGCGCAGCCGCCGGTCTCGCTGGCCCAGCTGCTGCAGGACCTGCCAGCTCGAGTCGGTGGAGCCGTCGTCGACCGCGATCAGCTCACCTACCTCGGGCCGCGCCAGCACGTGGCTGACGATCGTCTCCAGGGTGCCCGCCTCGTTGTAGACGGGCATCATCACCGAGAGCGGGGCGGTGGTCTTGGGGCGGGCCACGGCGGCCAACAGGCTACCCCGTCGCGGGGCGGTCGCGAGGGCTTGGCCTGGGCAGCGAACTACCATAGGTCTGACCATCTGATGGCTGCCAAGAAGCCGCGCGGGCTGTCACCGGTGCGCCGCACCCCGCGCGTGGTTGGGAAGCTGGACGCGCCCGAGCTGGCGCCGGCGACGGTCTCCGAGAAAAGGATCAACGAGTACCGCAAGCGCCGCTATGACGCGCTCCACGTCGGCGGCGAGGCGCTGGCCAGGCGGCGAGCGCAGAACAAGCCCACCGCGCGGGAGAGGATCGACCTGCTGCTCGACGAGGGCAGCTTCGTCGAGCTGGACGTGTTCGCGACCCACCGCGCGCACGGGTTCGGGATGGAGGAGCGCCGGATCCCCGGCGACGGC
>DATGVT010000019.1:0-2605 GCA_035300005.1 Candidatus Acidiferrales bacterium | reverse complement strand
ACGCTGGCCGCCCTGGCCGGGGTGGCGCTGGGGACGGCTCTCAACCGGCCGGAGAGCCAGCGCTGAGCCTGGCCGGCGACGCGCTCGCGCTGGCCGTCCACTTTTCTCGTGTTTGGCTGGAGACACCCTCGGCCTCGCCGGCCCGGATCGCCTCCGCCGCGGCCACCGCCCAGCGTGGCTTCAGCTTCGACCCCGCCAGCACCCTGGGCTGGTCGCTGCCCCTGATCCTGCTGGCGCCGCTGCTGGCCTTCATGGTCCTGGTCAGCAGCGTCCGCAGCCGCCGGGGCGCCTCTGACCTGGCCCTGCTCGCCACCCTGACCTCGCTGGCCGCCACACTGCTGGTGGGCTGGGCCCGCTTCCGCCACGACGACGTCTACAAGACCTCCTCCCAATGGATCAACCTGCCCATCGCCTTCACGGGGCCGCCTCAGTTCCAGGGCTTCGGGATCGACATCACCCTGCGCGTGGACCACCTGACCCTCTACGCGCTGCTGGTGCTGGAGCTGGTCGTCTTCGGGGTGCTGGCCTGGCAGCGGGCCGCGGCCCGCGCCGAACCCGGTCCCCTGCGCTTCAACGCGCTGGTCCTCCTCCTGCTCCTGGGCGGCGCCGGCGTCCTGCTCAGCGGCGATCTGGCCGAGCTGGCCGGCTTCTGGGGCCTGGCCGGGGTCGCCACCTACCTCCTGCTGGCCCACCGCTGGGGCGCCGACCCGCCCGCCCGGGCGGCTCGGCTGGGCCTCTGGCTGCCGCTGGCGGCCGACCTCTCGCTGCTCTGCGGCGCCGGCCTGCTCTATTCGCGCTACGGCCAGCTCGACCCGCTGCGGCTGGTGGGCGTCCTGCACAGCACCCCGGGGGCGGGCCTGAAAAGCCTGACCGCAGCCTGCATCTTGATCTTCGCCGCCGCGGCCGGGCGGGCGGCCATCTGGCCCTTCAGCGTCTGGCAGACCGGCACCGCGCCTGCCCCCGCCGCCGGCGCGCTGGCCCAGGGCGTCTGGCCGCTCCTGGCCGGCTCGCTCTTCTACCGCGCGCTGCCCCTGTTCGCGCAGGCCGGGCCCCAGGCCCTGCGCAGCGCCGTGATCTGGGCCGGCGTGGCGGCGCTGGCGGCCGGCGTCCTGGCCCTGGCCGGCAACGACGCCCGCCGGGTCCTGACCCTGGCCGGCGCGGGGGTGGTGGCGGCCTGCCTGCTGCCGGAAGCGCTGCCCGGGCTGGGCGCCACCGCGTTCGCCTGCCTGGTGGCGGTGGGACCGGCGCGGGCGGCCGGCACGCTGGCGCTGGGCAGTCTGGTCGCGGGGATGCGCGCCGGTGAGCTGGAATGGATGGGGGAGGGCCTGCGCAGGATGCGGGGCTCGGCCACCGCCCTGCTGCTGGCCGTCCTGGTGCTGTCGGTGGCGGCGGTGCCCGCCCTGGTCTCGCTGCAGCCGCGGCGGCTTTCCTCGCTGGCGGCGGCCGAGGGCCTCTTCCTGGCCGCCCTGGCCGGGGCCCGGGTCGCGGCCGGGGCGGGGCTGGGCCCGCTGCTCCGGCGCCGGGCCTTCGAGCCGGAGCGCGTTCGCGAGGCGCCCGGACCGGCGGTCTCGATCAGCCTCTGGCTGGGCCTGGTCGGCGCCCTGGCCGCGGGACTCGGCTTCTTTACGGGCTGGCTCGCCTTCCTGGAGGGCAAGCCCCACCGGGCCGGGCCGCTGGGGACGGACGTTCTCTGGCTGGCGCTGGTGGCGGCCGCCCTGCTGGTGGTGGCGGTCGGCCTCGGCCTGGGCTGGCCGCTGGCTCTCCGGGCCACCCGGGCCGGCGGCTACGCGCGCTTCCTCGTGCGCGCGCGTCTGCTCTGGCTCTGGCGGCGGGCGGGCGCGGGCGGGGTCGGCGCCCTCGTGGACCGCGTGGAGGCGGACGCCATCGCGCGGGGTGAGGGCCGCCTGGGGCAGAGCGTCCTGGGCACGGCCCGCCGCCTGGCGCCGGTGCTGCCGCTGCTGCCCCTGCTGGCGGGGCTGGCCGGGATCCTGGCCCTGGCGGCCGGCCTGCTGGAGCCGGGCGTCTTCCGGTGATCGGCTTCCTGCAGCCCAACCCGCCGCCGACCCCGGTCCCCGTCTTCGGCGCCGGCCTGATCACCTCCAGCTTCCTGCTCAGCGTCCTGGTCTGGGTGCCGGTCCTGATGGCCGTGGTGGTGGCCGTGATGCCCAACCCCCGCCGGCGCTACGACAGCTACCTCCGGCTGGTCGCCTTCTGGACCAACGCCGGCCTCTTCTTCCTGACCGCCATCGCCTACAACCAGTTCTCGCTCTTCCTCACCACCATCCAGTACGAGGAGAAGCAGCCCTGGCTGCCGGCCCTGGGCGTCACCTACCACCTGGGGGTGGACGGCCCCGGGATGGCCCTGCTGGTCTTGAGCCAGCTGGTGGGGATGATCGCCAGCCTGGCCTCGGCCGGGGTGCGCGAGCGCGTCCGCGAGTACTTCTGCCTGCTGCTGCTGACGCAGGCCGCCGCCAACGGCGTGATCGTCGCTCGCGACGCCTTCGTGCTCCTCCTCTTCTGGGGGGCCGCGGTGGTGCCCCTGGCCCTGCTGGTGATGGGCTGGGGCGGCGCCGGCCGGGTCGCCGCCGGCTGGCGGCTGCTCGCC
>DATGVT010000018.1:0-2137 GCA_035300005.1 Candidatus Acidiferrales bacterium | reverse complement strand
GGTGGTGGTGGACACCTTCCACTGGGCGCTCGGCGACGGCTCGCTCGACGACCTGCGGGCGCTGGACCTCAGCCGGCTGGCGCTGGTGCACGTCAACGACGCGCCGCCTGGCCCGCTGGAGCGCCTCGGCGACCAGGACCGCCTCCTGCCCGGCGAGGGGGTGCTGGAGCTGGAGGGCTTCTACGGGGTGCTGCGCGACCTCGGCTACGGAGGCGTCTACTCGGTCGAGCTCTTCAAGCCGGTCGGCGCCGAGCGGGCGTACTGGGCGATGACCAGGCTGGTCGGCTCCGAAGCTTGATCGTCGCGCTCCTGGGGGCCGGCCGGATGGGCGCCTTCCACGCCGAGACCCTGCGTGGATTGGACGAGGTGGAGGACCTGCGCGTCTGGGACCAGGACCCCGAGCGGCGGACGGTGGAGACCCTGGGCGCCGCGCTGGACGGCGCCGGCGCGGTCCTGATCGCCACCCCCTCGGCGACCCACGCCGAGCTCATCCACATCTGCCTGGACCGCGGCCTGCCCACCTTCTGCGAGAAGCCGATCGCGCTCGGCCTGAAGGAGACCGCGGCGGTGGTCGAGCACGTCGCCCGCGTCGACGGGGTGCTGCAGATCGGCTTCCAGCGCCGCTTCGACTCCGAGTACATCGATGCCCAGCGCCGGATCCATGACGGCGGCCTGGGCCGCGTCTACTCCTTCTACATGGCGGCCCGCGACCGCACGCCCCCGCCGGACGAGTACCTGCCCACCTCGGGCGGGTTCTTCAAGGACAGCCACATCCACGACTTCGACGCCGCCCGCTGGCTCTTCGGCCAGGAGGTGGTTCAGGTCTACGCGGCGGGCGCGTCGCTGGTGTCGCAGGCGTCGGCCGCGGCCGGCGACGTGGACGTGACCGGCATCGTGCTGCGGCTGGAGAACGGAACGCTGGGCGTGGTCACCGGGGGCCGGCACAACCCGGCCGGCTACGACATCCGCTGCGAGGTGTTCGGCTCCCTGGACACGATCCAGATCGGGCAGCGGGCGCCCTACCGCGACTTCCTGGAGCGTTTCGCGGAGGCCTACCGGGCCGAGGTGGCGCACTTCCTGGCGCTGGCGCGGGGCGAGGCGGCCAACCCCTGCACCGCCGGGGACGCGTTGGCGGCGCTGCGGATCGCGGAGGCCTGCGGCCGCTCGCTGAAGCTGGGCCGGCCGGTCAAGGTCGCTTAGGACCTTGACTTCCCCGGTATATTCGGGTATATACGTGGGGTGAAGATCGTGAGGGTTCGGCACGTAGGCAACAGCAACGTGATCACTCTGCCCAAGGAGACCGAGAAGCTTGGCTACCGCGACGGGGTTTCTGTTGTGATTGAGGAACTGCAGAACGGGCAGCTTCTGGTCACTCCGGGCGACATGATCAGGCAGCGCATTCGCGACGTGGCTCGGGCGGTTGTTCGCGAGGACCGTAGGGCTCTGCGGATTCTCGAGGAGCACGATCGCGGAAAGAGTTCGGCTCCGAGGCGGCGTGCCGTCCGGAGCTGAGAGCCTCCTCGGGTTGGCCGCCCGACTCCGGGCGGCGATGACGCCTTCCGGTTAAGGTCTGGCCGTGGCCACCGTGGTCAGAGGCGGCTGCCCGCACGACTGCCCGGACACCTGCGCCTGGCAGGTGACGGTGGAGGCCGGCCGGGCGGTGAAGCTGGCGGGGGATCCCAACCATCCCTTCACGCGAGGCGGGCTCTGCGCCAAGGTCAACCGCTACCTGGACCGCGTGTACGACCCGGACCGGGTCCTGTACCCGCTGCGGCGGGTCGGGCCCAAGGGGGAGGGCCGCTTCCAGCGCGTGAGCTGGGACGAGGCGCTGGGCGAGATCGCCGCTCGCTTGAAGGCCGTGGTGGAGGAGTTCGGCGGCGAGGCGGTCCTCCCCTACTCCTTCGCCGGGAACATGGGGCTGATCCAGTACCAGGGGATGGACCGGCGCTTTTTCGCCCGCCTGGGCGCCAGCCAGCTGGCCCGCACCATCTGCGGCGGCACCGCCAACGCGGGCGTGGCCGCGACGCTGGGGACCTTCACCGGCATCCGGCCCGAGGACGTCGCCCACGCCCGCTACATCGTGCTCTGGGGCGCCAACACGGTGGTCACCAACCTCCACCTCTGGCCCTTCGTGCGC
>DATGVT010000017.1:0-2126 GCA_035300005.1 Candidatus Acidiferrales bacterium | reverse complement strand
GGACTGCGGCGGACCGTCGACTGGTACCGCGAATACGTCGCCGGCGCGGCCGAGGTCGCGGCTCCGGGGGGCCGGCGGTGACCGCGCCCGACGTCTCCGTCGTGCTGGTCAGCTACAACTCCAGCGGCTTCGTCGGCGAGTGCCTGGCGTCCCTGACCGAGGGCCTGCGCGACCACACCCACGAGGCCATCCTGGTCGACAACGCCTCCCGCGACGGCAGCGCGGAGCACGTCCGCCAGGCCTTCCCCTGGGTGCGCGTGATCGAGT
The DNA here is from genome assembly GCA_035300005.1 of Candidatus Acidiferrales bacterium. GTDB lineage: Bacteria > Chloroflexota > Dormibacteria > Dormibacterales > Dormibacteraceae > DATGVT01. The sequence continues at coordinate 1,859 of DATGVT010000017.1, read as the reverse complement.
CGGGCGAGAACGCCGGCTTCGCCCGCGCCAACAACCTGGGGCTGGCCCAGAGCCGGGGCCGGGTGCTGCTCCTGCTCAACTGCGACACCGTGGTGGCGCCCGGCGCCCTGGACGTCCTGGTCCGCTTCCTGGACGCCAACCCCCGAGCCGGGGTGGCCGCGCCCAGGCTGCTCAACCCGGACCTCAGCGACCAGGCCACCGCGCGCTCGTTCCCGACCGCCGCCGCGGCCCTCTTCGGGCGCCGCTCCGCCCTGACTCGGATCTTCCCGCGCAACCGCTGGTCGCGCCGCTACCTGAGCGGCCGCGACCGGCAGACCCCCGAGCCATTCGAGGTGGACTGGGTGTCGGGCGCCTGCCTGATGCTGCGGCGCCAGGTCCTGGAGGAGGTCGGCGGGCTGGACGAGGGCTTCTACCTCTACTGGGAGGACGCCGACTGGTGCCGCCGCGTCAAGGCGGCCGGCTACCGCGTCTACTGCGTGCCCGAGGCGCGCGTCGTCCACCAGGAAGGCCGGAGCCGCCGGGGCTGGCCGCCGGCGCAGGTCTGGATCTTCCACAAGAGCGTCTTCCGGTATTACGCCAAGCACCACGCGAGGGGGTGGTGGAACCCGCTGAGGCCGCCGGTGGCGGCCGCCCTGGCCGCCCGCGCGGCCCTGCTGATCCTGTCCAGCTCGATACCCAGGCTCCCGACCCTGACGCGGCCCTGGGCCAAGCAAGCGAGGTAGAAGAATGGATGCGAACCCCGGCCGTGAGCTGATTGCCCGCCACTGGCGGATGATCGCGATCGTAGGGCTGGCCGCGGCCGCCGTGGCGTTCGCGGCGTCCTACCTGTGGACCCCCCGCTACGTGTCCGCCACCCACGTGCTCGTGCGTGGGCGGGAGGCCCGCTTCCTGAGCACCAACGGCCAGAACCTGAACCAGCAGTCGGGGGTGATGGACGCCAGCCTGGCCAAGTCGCTCGGCCAGACCTACGGCCAGATGATCACCAGCCGCTCGCTGGCCGAGGTGGTCGTGGACGAGCTCGCCCTCGACCGGCGCCCGGCCGACACCTCCTTCATGGGCCAGGCCCGGCATGCCGTCAAGCACGCCTACAACGTCGTCAGGGACATCCTCGTCCACGGCTACTATGCCGAGCCACCCGCCCACGAGGGGGCGGTCATGGCCATCCAGCGGAACCTGACCGCCACCCCGGTCCAGGACTCCTACACGATCGAGGTCAAGGCGGGCGCCGACGATCCCCGGCTGGCGGCCGCGATCGCCAACACGGCTACCGCCAAGGTCATCGCCATGATCACCGAGCGCGATCAGGCCGAGGCGGCCGCCTACCGCGACTTCATGAAGCAGCAGGTGGACCGGGCCGCGATCGAGGTGACCAGGGCCAGCCAGGCGGTCCGGGAGTACAAGCAGGCGAACGACCTCACCGACATCTCCGAGCAGCTGAAGCTGGACGCCCAGTCGGACCAGCAGGTGAGGAACAAGCTCCGGGACACCGACATCGACCTGGCCGCCAACCGGGCCAAGTACGACGCCCTGCAGGCGAGCTTGAACAGCATCGCCGCCACCGACGCCACCACCAGCACCGTCACCACCGGGCGCAGCACGACCACCCTCACCAACACCGCCAGCAGCCCCATCTACACGCAGCTGCGCACCGAGCTGGCGGAGACGGCCGCCGCGATCGCCGCCCTGCAGGCGCAGCACGACTCTGTGACCGCGCTGCTCAACTCGCAGGGAACCACCCTTCCTCAGAAGGAGGCCGAGCTGCGCGACCTGGAGCTGAAGCTGCAGACGGCCAACGGCGCCTACACGGCCGTCCGCAACGCCTACGAGGCCGCCCTGGTCAACAGCCAGGACCGGCCGAT
>DATGVT010000016.1:0-2361 GCA_035300005.1 Candidatus Acidiferrales bacterium | reverse complement strand
CCGCTGGCCTCGCTGCAGGTGATGATCGAGGCCCTGGAGGACGGGCTCGCCCAGCCGGCGCAGTACCTTCCGGCCATGCGTGAGCAGGTGCGCACCCTGTCGCGCCTGGTCGACGATCTCTTCGAGCTGTCGCGGATCGAGACCGGGACACTGGCGCTCGCCCTGTTCGACGTTCGCGTGGACGACCTGGCCGCCCGCTGCATCTCTTCCCTTCGGCCGGAAGCCGACCGACGGGGGGTGCGCCTCGCAGTCGGCGGGGAGCGACCTCAGGCGGTGGCCCACTGCGACCCCGACAAGGTCGAGCGGGTGCTACTGAACCTGCTCACCAACGCGCTGCGCCACACGCCGCGGGACGGATCCATCGCGGTCCGCGTGGTCCGGGACGGCGACGCCGTGAAGGTGGCCGTCGAAGACACCGGCCGCGGAGTGCCGGCGGAGGCCGTTGGCAGGGTCTTCGAGAGCTTCTGGCGCCCCGATCCCTCCCGGACCCCGGCCACGGGAGGCTCCGGGCTCGGCCTCGCCATCGCCCGGGGTCTGGTGGAGGCACACGGCGGGCGGATCTGGGTCGAGAACCGGCCGGAGGGCGGAGCGCGGTTCAGCTTCACGCTGCCGGCTTCGGCAACCCAGGCGGCGGCGCCACTCCCCCTCAAGTAAGTCCGTACCCCGAATCCGTACCGGTCCCGGATGGCATGGGCTCGGCAGCGCGCCAGAGTTTCGGCCATGGACCAGATGAACGAGCAGCCGCTTCGGATCCTCGTCGTCATGGCCCATCCCGACGACGAGTCGATGGGCAACGGCGGGATGATCCTGCGGCACGCCGGCGCCGGCATCGAGGTCCGTCTCATCTGCGCGACCCGCGGCGGCGCGGGCTGGGGCGGCAAACCGGAAGGCCGGCGGCCGGAGGAGCTCCCCGAGATCCGGACCGGCGAGCTCGAGCGGGCGGCCGCCGTGCTGGGCATAGCGGGCATCGCCCTCTGGGACTATCCCGATGGCGCGGTCAAGGACTGCGACCAGGAGGAGATCGCAGCCCGGATCGCCGGCGCTGTGCTCGCCCTCCGCCCGCGGGTGGTGGTCGGCTGGGGCCCTGACGGCGGCTACGGCCACCCGGACCACATCGCGATCGGGGCCTGCACCGACCGAGCGCTGGCGTCGATCGCCGACCGCTACCGGCCGGCGGCCCACTACTGGATGGGGCTCGACCGCGAGACGGAGGCGGGCTACCGGCGCACCTTCGACGAGGTCGGCGCCGACGGCCGCGGCCTGCCGCTTGTCGGCTTCGACGACCTGAGCGCGATCTTCGTCCTCACGGACGAGGAGCTGGCCAGAACGGTGGTGGCGATCAACTGCCACGAGAGCCAGATCGAGCCCTGGCGGGAGCGCATGGAGCGGCGGCCCGACCTCCAGCGTGCGGTCCTCGGCCACGATGGTTACCGCCGGGTGGGCGGTCCCCAGGAGAACCGCCGCCTTCGCGAGGGCCTGTTTCCTGAGCTCGAAGGGTTCCTGGCGGGGCCCCGATGAGGCGGTCGGAGTCGCTGACGAAGGTGCTGCTGGCAGCCGGCGCGATCAGCGGCGGCGGCGCCTTCGTGGTCGGTCACCTGGCGGTCGCCGGGACTCCGCCCGCCACCCTCGGCGCTCTCCGCTACATTCTGGCGACCGGCCTCTTCGGGCTGCTGCTGGGGTTCAGCCGGGGGGCCAAGCGCATCCCTCGCGGCGCCGACGCGCTGCGCATCCTGGGGATGGGCCTGGCGGTGGTCGCCGGCTACAACCTGCTCTTCCTGGAAGGCCTGCGGCTGGCGCCGGCCGCCGACGGCGGCCTGATCGTGCCCGGTTCGGCCCCGACCTTCAGCATCCTGCTCGGCTGGGCGCTGCTCCGGGAGCGGCCGAGGAACCGCGCCCTGATCGGGAGCGCGCTCGCCGGCGCCGGAATCCTGGCCATCTTCGCCGCCGCGGGCGGACTCGGGGACGCCCTGCCCGGGCGCCGGCTGGGCGACCTCCTCTACCTGGCCGGCGGCTCCATGTGGGGAATCTTCAACGTGCTCGCCCGCGGCTTCCAGGGCCGGGTCCACCCGCTCCCGGCTAACGCTTACGCGGCCGGCGTCGGCCTGGCCGTGCTGCTACCGCTCGCGCTGCTCACCGAGGGGCCGGCCGGCTTCTCCAGCCTGACGCCGGCAACCCTGCTCGAGGCTGCCTACCTGGCCGTCTTCGCCACCGTGCTCCTGCTCTGGGCTAATGTCCGTGGCGTCGAAAGGCTGGGAGTTGCCCGAGCGGCGCCCTTCGCGTACCTGGCGCCGCTGGCCGCGGTTGCGGGCGGCGTCCTGGTGCTCGGCGAGCGGATCAGCGGACTGGAGTTGCTGGGAGGAA
>DATGVT010000015.1:0-16043 GCA_035300005.1 Candidatus Acidiferrales bacterium | reverse complement strand
ATCTGGGCGATCAGGGTCGGGGACGGCGGCGCGCCGCCGGTGCAGACGCGGACGCGCTGGGGGAGGCGGCCGGCGGCGGGGTCGCTGGCCAGCATGATCAGCACCGTGGGCGCCCCGCAGAAGTGGGTGATGCCCTCGCTCCGGAGCAGGTCCCAGACGCGGGGCGGGTCGACACGCGGGATGCAGACGCTGCGCGCCCCCACCGCGGGCAGCGCCCAGGTGTGGGACCAGCCGTTGCAGTGGAACATCGGCAGCGTCCAGAGGAATCTGGACTCGGGCTTCAGCCTGTTCTCGATCACGAGGGCCACCGCGTTCAGGTAAGCCCCGCGATGGTGGTAGACGACGCCCTTCGGGCGCCCGGTGGTGCCGGAGGTGTAGTCGATGGCGATGGTGTCGTCCTCGTCCTCCAGCCAGGACTCGACCGGCTCGTCGCTGCCGGTGCTCAGGAACTCCTCGAAGTCCTGCCTGATGTCGAACTTCTGAATGCCCCTGGGGGCTTGCGCCAGCTGGTCTTTCAGCTCCGGCGAGTAGAAGACGAAGCCCGCCCCCGAGTGGTCGAGGACGTAGCCGACCTCGTCCGGGTTGAGCCGGGTGTTGATGGCGACCAGCGCCCCGCCCGCCTGCGGCACGCCGAAGTGGGAGAGCAGCAGTGGCTCGGAGTTGAGGGCCAGGAAAGCGACGCGGTCGTCTCTCTTGAGGCCGGCGCGGCGGAGCGCGGAGGCGAAGCGGCGCGAGCGCGCGCGCCACTCCGCATAGGTGAAGGAGCTCCCATCCTCGACCACCGCCACCCGCTGGGAATGCACCCAACCCGAGCGCTCCAGCAGCGAGACCGGCGTCAGCTCCTGGCGGTAGACGGGCGGTGGCGTGATGGTCACGCTTAGATTCTGACCAGTCGCCTGGCCTTCAGCTCCGAGCGCGGCAGCGTCCCGGCAGCCACCTGGCGGCAGTCGATGCGCACGCCCAGCGCCTGCCGGAGGTCGTGCGCGATCGCCTCCAGCGGCGCCTGGCCCCCGTCGCATTCCAGCAGCAGCGTGACCTCGTCCATCTGCCGTAGGCGGCGGTGCTCGACCACGAACTCCACCACTTCCGGATGGCGGCGCACGATCTCCTCCACCTGCGAGGGGAAGAGGTTGACGCCCCTCACCGTGAACATGTCGTCGACGCGCCCGAGAATTCCACCCTTCAGCTTGCGGAACGCGCTCCCGCAGGAGCACGGCTCTTCGCTGACCTCCACCCGGTCCCCGGTCCGGTAGCGGATCAGCGGCGAGCCCCAGCGGCCGAGGTTGGTCGCCACCAGCTCGCCCTCTGGTGTCACCTCGAAGATGAACTCGGACTCAATCAGATGAACCCCGTCGCCCGCGGCGCAGCCGAAGCCGGTCGGCCCCAGCTCGGTCATCCCGGTGTGGTCGAAGCAGCGGGCTCCATACGCGGTTTCGATCGCGGCCCGAGTGGCCGGGATAGACGCCCCGGGCTCGCCGGCGTGGATGGTGGCGGCGACCGCCGAGCGGGCCAGGTCGAGGCCCAGCTGGCGCGCCGTCTCCGCCAGCCGGAGCGCGTAGGTGGGGGTGCAGCAGAGAGCCGTGGCGCCCAGGTCGAGCAGGCTGCGAACGCGCTGCTCGGTCGTCATGGCCCCGCCCGAGATGACCATGGCGCCCAGCCGTTCGGCGCCGCCGAAGGCGGACCAGAAGCCGATGAACGGCCCGAAGGAGAAGGCCAGGAAGACACGGTCACGCCGCGTCACGCCCGCGGCGCGGAAGACATGCTCGGCCCAGATCCTCTCCCACCAGTCCCAGGAGTCCCGCGTGTCCAGCCAACGCAGCGGCCGGCCGCCGCTGCTGCTCGAGGTCTGGTGCACCCGCAGGTAGCGCTCGAGCGGATAGGTGAGGTTGGTGCCGAAGGGAGGCCGCGCCGACTGGTCGGCGATCAGGTCGGCCTTGGTCGTGTAGGGCAGCCGCTCGAAGTCGTCCCAGCCTTTCACGTCGTGCAGGCGCCGCCGGTAGAAGCGGTTGCTCTTCAGGACCTCGCGCAGGCCGCGACGCAGCTCAGCGAGCTGGGCGCTGCGGATCCGGTCGGGGGAAGAGGCGGACGATCTTGGCATAGTCCTCGGGCGTGTCGACGTCGTCGTCGCGGCCGTGCGCCAGGACAGTATCGAGCAACTCCGGGCGCTGGTCTAAGACCTGGCGGGCGCCGGCGTCGCCCTGCAGCGCCGCCAGCTCCGGCCAGAGCGAGCGGTGGAGGAGAACGGGCGGCCGCCAGCGCTCCTTGCGGTGGTAGGCGGCCGCCAGCGCCGGTCGCGCGCCCTCGCGCCGCCAGGCCCGGAGCAGGAGCTCCACCGTCCGCGCCCCCACCAGGGGCTGGTCGCCGAGCAGGATCAGGGCGCCGGCGATCTCCTCGCGCAGCGCCTCCAGCCCGGTCCGAAGCGAGGAAGCGATCCCGCTCTGGGCTTCGGGGTTGTAGACGCAGGTGGTGGAGTCGGTCAACTCTTCTTTGACCGCCGGGTCGGCGTACACCACCACCACCTGGTGGCAGCCACCGTCGGAGGCGGCTTCGACCACGTGCCGCACCAGCGGCTGGCCGCCCAGGTCCAGCAGCAGCTTGTTGCGCCCCATCCGGGAACCCTTCCCGGCGGCCAGAACGACCCCGCCCACGGGCAGGGCCCAGGCGGCCAGGCGATCGAACTGGGGCGGCATCGCGTGCAGCCACTCCACGTCGGCGCCCGCCTCCAGGGCGGCCTCAGCGAAGTCGCGCAGGCGCGCGTGGTCGGCGTCCGCCACCAGGAGGCGCCGGCCGTTGAGCACCGACAGGTCGGGCGGCTGGGTGGGCAGGCCGAGCACCGCCAGGGCTCGGCAGTCGGGGCGCATCTCCAGGTGGGCCAGGGCGTCGCCCAGGTCGCGGCCGCGCACGATGACGACGTGCGGGCCCTCCGGTTCCCGGTAAGTCCGGTCACGGACCGGCAGGTCGAGATCGCCCATCAGGAAGACCATCAGCTCATCTCGTAGACGGAGACGTGCCGGAGGCTGGCGGAGGTGAAGGGTTCCCGCGCCCAGCCCTCCCAGCGCTCGCGCAGCCTCAGCCCGGCCAGGCGAGCCATCAGGTCGAGCTCGCTGGGCCAGGCGTAGCGCAGCTCGATCGGCAGGATCCTCGTCTCCGACTCGCTGAGGATCAGGCGCCGGGCGCTGATGCGCTGGCCGGCGAGGTCGTGGCGGGCGACGTCCAGCGTCAGGCCTTTCTCCAGGTCAAGGGCCTCGACCCGCTGCCCCTGGGCGTCGAAACGCCGGAGGTCAGGGACGAAGGCCTCGATCACGAAGGCTCCGCCCGGCTGCAGGTGCTCGGCCGCGGTCCGGAAGCAGGCCTCCTGCTCGGCGGCGGTGGTCAGGATGAAGATGGTGTTGAAGACGAGGTAGACCAGGGGATAGCGGCGGCCGAGCCGGACGCTGGCCATGTCCCCGATCGTGACCGGGAGGCCGGCTCCGCCCGGCTTGGCCCTCAGCTTCCGCACCATGGCCTCCGAGATGTCGACCCCATGGACCTCGACCCCCTTCGCCCGCAGGGGGAGCGCCACCCTGCCGGTGCCGACCGCCAGCTCGAGGACGGGGCCGCCCCCGGCCAGCCCACGGAGGAATTCGACGCAGCGGTCGGGCGCGCCCAGCTCGGCGAACTGCTCGTCGTAGTCCTCGGCCCAGGCGTCGCCGTAGTCGGAGGGCCGGGCCATGTCGAAGCGAGAGCTTATCTAACCTGTACAGGTGCCTCTGCTGGGTGCCCATGTCGATTCCTCGGGCGGCCTCCACCTGAGCTTCGAGCGCGCAGCCGCGCTGGGTGCGGACGCGATCCAGGTCCACCCCACGCCGCCCGGCTTCTGGGGCTCGCCTAAGCTGGACGAGGGCCGCATCGCGGCCTTCGCCGAGGCGGCCGAGCAGCACGGCCGGCCGCCCTTCTACTTCCACGCCGTCTACCTGATCAACCTGGCCGGAGACGACCCCACCATGCGGCAGCGGTCCGAGAGCACGCTGACCGGCTACCTGAGGGCCGCCGACGAGCTCGGCATCGACGGCGTCATCTTCCACACAGGCAGCCACAAAGGCGCCGGCTTCGAGGCCCGCCTGCCCCAGATCACCGAGCACTTGAAAAGCGTCCTGGAGCGGGCCGACCCCAAGCAAGCCCAGCTCCTGATCGAGAACAACGCCGGGCTGGGCGGCTGCGTCGGCGCCCGCTTCGAGGAGATCGCCGAGATGCTGGCGGCGCTCGGCGACCCGCGGGCGGCGGTCTGCTTCGACACCTGCCACGCGTTCGCCTCCGGCTACGACATCCGGACCCCGGAGGGCGCGCGGCGGACGATCGACGAGCTCGACCGCGTCATCGGGCTTTCCCGGGTGAAGGCGATCCACGCGAACGACTCCGTGACCGGGCTGGGCTCCAACCGTGACCGCCACGCCAACATCGGGCAGGGCGAGATCGGCGAGGGCGGGTTCCGCTCGCTCCTCCACGATCCCCGGCTGGCCCGTCTGCCCTTCATCCTGGAGGTGCCGGGTATGGACGGCAACGGGCCGGACGCCGCCAACCTGGCGGTTCTCAAGAGGCTGGCCGGTGCCTAGTCCACGCCACCCGGTGCGCGTCGGCCTCAAGCACTCGCCGCAGTGGACCACTGTCGCGGAGCTGCGCGAGGTCTGGCGGATCGCCGACGAGGCCGGCTTCGACCACTGCTGGGTCTTCGACCACTTCGCGACCATCGGCGGCCGCGGAACCGGCGGGCCGATCCTGGAAGGCTGGACGCTGCTGGGCGCGATGGCCGAGGCCACCCGCCGGACGCGGATCGGCGTCATGGTGACCGGCAACACCTACCGCCACCCAGCGGTGCTGGCCAAGATGGCGGCCACCGTGGACCACCTGAGCGGCGGCCGCCTGGAGTTCGGCCTGGGCGCGGCCTGGGCGGAGGTCGAGCACCAGATGCTGGACATCCCGTTTCCCCGGGTGAGCGAGCGGATCGGGCGATTGGGCGAGGCCTGCCAGGTGGTCAAGCTGCTCTGGACGGAGCCCCGGGCCGGCTTCGACGGGCGGTTCTACCGGCTCCGGGACGCGATCGCGGAGCCGAAACCGGTCCAGAAGCCACACCCGCCGATCTGGATCGGCGGCTCCGGCGAGCGCAAGACGCTGCGGGTGGTGGCCGAGCACGCCGACGTCTGGAACACCAACGCCGGCGGCCGGGAGGAGGGCGCCAGGGTGATCCGCGTGCTGGAGGAGCACTGCGCCGCAGTGGGGCGGGATCCGGCCGAGATCCGCTATTCGGCGCAGTACCGGTGGGACGGCGGCGACCCCAAGCGGGCGGTCGAGGACCTTCTCGCGCAGGTCGAGATCGGGTTCACGGAGCTGGTGATCATCGTGGCCGGCGAGCATCCCGTCCGGGTCGCCGAGCGCGCCGCCGAGCACGTCCTGCCCCGCCTGCGATGAGGCCATGATCTCGTCCTCCCCCGGACATCCAGAGCCGACTTCTGCTAATTTCTGTCCTAACAGAAATTTCTGAAGATATGGACCTGAGCCCGGTCGAGCAGCGCTTCGTCCTCCACTGGGGCGAGATGGGCACCCAGTGGGGAGTCAGCCGCACGGTCGCGCAGATCCACGCCCTGCTCCTCCTCTCGCCCGACCCGCTGCCGGCGGACGAGATCGCGCGCACGCTCGGCGTCGCCCGCTCCAACGCCAGCACCAGCCTCCGCGAGCTGACCGGCTGGCGGATCATCCGCGTCGCGCACCGCTTCGGCGACCGCCGCGACCGCTACGAAGCGCTGAAGGACCCCTGGGAGCTGTTCCGGATCGTGGTCGAGGAGCGCAAGCGGCGCGAGATCGACCCCACGCTGGCCATGCTCCGGCAGTCGGTGTCCCGGATCCGCCAGGGCGACCCCGCCCGCCCGGAGGCGCAGGCCCGCCTGGAGAACCTGCTCGACTTCTTCGAGAGCATGGTGGGCGCCTACGAGCGCTTGCGCCACCTGGAACCCGAGCACCTCCGCCAGCTGGCCGGCCTCGGATGAGAGACTCCGCTTGAGCGTCCGCTTCGCCGTGATGCACCACAGCTGGCGGCGGATCGGGTTCCTGCACTGGCCCCTGGACCCGGCCAAGGTCCAGCGGCTGCTGCCTCCGCGGCTGGCGGTGGACACCTTCGAGGGCCGGGCCTACGCCGGCGTCATTCCCTTCCAGCTGGTGATCCGGCTCCCCGGGCCGCTGGCGGTCCCGGTCGCCTTCGAGCTGCCCGAGGTCAACCTGCGCACCTACGTGCGCGGGCCCGACGGCGGCCGCGGCATCTGGTTCTTCTCGCTGGACGTGACCCGCCGCTGGCTGGCCGTCGCCGCCCGGCTCACCTACCGCATCCCCTACTTCCTGGCCGACATCCGGCTCCAGCGGTTCGCGGGTGCGCTGAGCTTCGAAAGCCGGAGGCTGTGGCCGGGCCGGCCCGGCGCCCACTGCCGCGTCGCCTTGGAGCTGGGACCCGAGGTGCTGCCGACTGAGCTGGACACCTTTCTGACCGACCGGCTGCGGCTCTACACGGCCTTCGGTCGCCGGCTGTTCGTGGCGCCTGTCGAGCACGCGCCCTGGCGCCTGCGCAAGGCCCGGGTGCTGGAGTGCGAGGAGGACCTCCTGCCGGCAGCGGGCCTGCCGCGCCCGGCCGGGGCGCCGGCCGCCCTCTTCTCGCTGGGCACCGACGTCCGCTTCGGAGCGCCCCGGCCCGTCTAAGCCCGGATCCATCGGCCACCCGAGGCAGATGCGGCCGGGGGCGAGGCGAGCCGAAGGCGGCCAGAGCACCGGACCGGAGCGCATCTGGATGATGCGTGAGGACCGGAGCGCAAGGGCCAACGCCCGGATCGACCGCCTCCAGGCCGCAGGTGCCCGGGGGGATCGGTGGATTCGGGCTAGGCCCGTCGTTCGTGCGCGCGCCCAGCCCCCTCCGGGCCATGACCGGCTCCCCCGCCACGGCCGGCCTGGTCGGCTTCGTCGGCTCCCTCCGCTACATCCTCTTCCAGCTCCCGGCCGGCGCCCTTGCCGACCGCCTCAACCGCCGGCTGCTGATGATCGCGTGCGACGTCGGCCGCGCGCTGGCGTTGGCCAGCCTTCTAGGACGCGACCGCCCGAGCCTTCTTCTCCTTCAGGGAGCCACCTGTGGCTCCGTAACGCACTGCGTTGATCTCGGCCATGATGCCCAACGCCGTCTCATCGGCGCCGCGGCCTCCGATGTCGAGCCCGATCGGCCCATGCACGGCCTCAATCTGCTCCTGCGTGAAGCCTTCCTGACGCAGCGCGTCAAAGCGGTTCTGGTTGGTCTTGCGGCTGCCGATGGCGCCGATGTAGCGCACGTTCTTGCCCAGGACGGAGCGCAGGGCGGGCAGGTCGAACTTGGGGTCGTGGGTGAGGATGACCACGTAGGTCGAGCGGTCGAGGGTCATCTTGGATAGAGCCTCGTCCGGCCACCCGACCACCACCTCGTCCGCCTCTGGAAAGCGCTCGCGGCTGGCGAACTTCGAGCGCGCGTCCACCACTGTCACCCGGTACCCCATCACCCTGGCCAGCCGGTGCAGCGGAATCGCGATGTGGATGGCGCCGATGATCAGGAGGTGCGGCGGCCGGAGGAACGGCTCCACGAACCAGTCGCCCTCGCGATGGGGCAGCTCGGTCTCGGCCTCGCGGATGAGCAGCTCGGTCTCACCGTCGGCGAGGTTGGTGCGCAGGATGCAGGGCGTCCCCTTGCCCACCCAGCGGACCGCCGACTCCAGCACGTCGTCGAAGGGCTGGATGAAGACCTCGATGTGGCCGCCGCAGGCGAGACCGACCTCGAAGGCGACGTCGTCCGCGACCCCGAAGGCGGCCAGCTTGGGCCGGCCCGACCTGAGAACCTTCTGGGCCTCCTCGAATACGGCGCCCTCGATGCAGCCGTTGGAGACCGAGCCCGCCATCTTTCCGGACCGCGTCACCGCCATCCGCGAGCCCAGCGGCCGGGGGCTGGAACCCCAGGTCTCGACCACGGTGGCGACCGCGATCTGCTCGCCCCTGTCGTACCACTCGCGGAGCTCTTCCAGGATCTCGCGCACTGCTCTCAGATCACTCTAACGGCGAGCCGGGCGCCGGTAGTCCAGGCGGCCCAGCAGCTTGCCCAGCTCGTCCAGCGCCCGCACGTTGTGGGCGGCCAGGAAGTCGTCGATGTGAGGCAGCGCGGCCGCCATCCCCCGCGTCAGCGGCTCGTAGCCCTCGGAACCCAGCAGCGGGTTGAGCCAGATCAGCCGGTGGGCAGACCGCCGCAGCCGGGCCAGCTCCTTCTGCAAGAGCTCGACCTCGCCCCGGTCCCAGCCGTCGCTGACGACGATCACGATCGCGCCGTGTCCGAGGACGCGACGGGCCCAGCGCCGGTTGAACTCGGCCAGCGCCTGCCCGATGCGGGTGCCACCCGAGAAGTCGTGAACCTGCCTGGTGACGCCCTCCAGCGCACGGTGCGGGTCGCGGTAGCGCAGCAGGCGCGTGATCCGGGTCAGCCGGGTCGAGAAGACGAAGGTCTCGACGTCCTCGCGGCGGGCGATGGCGTGGGCGAAGATCAGGAGCTGGCGCGAGTAGCGCTCCATGGACCCGGAGACATCGCAGATCAGCACCAGAGGCCGCCGCCGGTAGCGCGGCTGGCGGTGCAGCAGGCGGACCAGCTCGCCGCCGGAGCGGATGGAGTGCCGGGCCGAGCGGCGGAGATCCACCCGCCCGGCCCGGGCCGGCCGCAGCCGCCGCGTACGCCGCTCAGCCACCCGCCAGGGCGCCTGCTGAAGGAGACGGCGCACCTGCTCCGCCTCCTCCCAGGTCAGGTCCTCGAAGTCCTTGTGCCGCAGCAGCTCCTGGGCTGAGTAGCCGGAGCTGGAGGCCGGCACCTCCGGCTCCAGGTCCTCGCGCGCCATCTGGGAGGTGTTGATGCCCAGCGCTTGGATCCAGGCCCGGGCCCGCTCCGGGCTGAGGGGCAGGGCCCGGGGCCGGCCCGGGATGGCGCCGGCCACGATCCGCGGGTCGGGAGGCGCCCAGTAGATGTCGAATGCAGCCTCGAACAGCGGCAGCTCGTCCTTGCGGCTGACGAAAGCCGCCCGCAGCGCGTTGCGGAAGTCGAGCTGGCGGCGCAGGTCGATCGCGCCCAAGGCCCGGGTGGCGGTCGCCAGGCGGCCGGGGCCGGCGTCCAGGCCGGCGTCGTGGAGGAGCCGGGCGAAGGCGGCCAGCCTGGGCAGGAGGTCGGGTTCAGACACCTGCGGCGCGGGCTTTCTCCACCAGCTGCGGGATCGACTCCCGCGCCCGTTCCAGGTCCTCCTGATACTTGAGGGCGGCGCCCAGGGTGGCGTCCACCACCTGGGCGTCGATGCGGGTCGCGCCCAGCACGGCCAGCGAGCGGGCCCAGTCCAGCGTCTCGGCCACCCCCGGCACCTTGTAGAGATCGAGCTGGCGCAGGCCCTGGACCAGCCCCGCCACCTCGCGGGCCAGATCGCCGGCCGCCTCGGGCGCGCGCGCCCGCACGATCGCGATCTCCTTCTCCAGGTCGGGATAGTCGATCCAGTGGTAGAGGCAGCGGCGCTTGAGGGCGTCGTGCACCTCCCGCGTCCGGTTGGAGGTGATCACCACGAACGGCGGGCGCTGCGCGCGCACGGTGCCCAGCTCGGGGATGGAGACCTGGAAGTCGGAGAGCAGCTCGAGCAGGAAGGCTTCGAACTCCTCGTCCGAGCGGTCGATCTCGTCGATCAGCAGCACCGGCGGGACCGGGTCGTCGTTGTCGATGGCGTCCAGCAGGGGCCGCCGGAGCAGGAACTCGGCGCTGAAGATCTCCTTCTCCGCCGCCTTCCGGTCGGCGCCCTCGTTCAGGAGCCTGATGTGCAGCAGCTGGCGCGGGTAGTTCCACTCGTAGACCGCGTGGGCCAGGTCGATGCCCTCGTAGCACTGGAGCCGGATCAGACGCGCGCCCAGGACCTGCGCCATCACCTTGGCCGCCTCCGTCTTGCCCACGCCGGCCTCGCCCTCGATGAAGAGCGGCTTGTCCAGCTTGAGGGCCAGGAAGACGCCCGTGGCCAGGCCCCGATCGGCGATGTAGCGCTGCGCACCCAGGCGCTCCAGGACCTGGTCGATGCTGGACGGCATCCGGTCGGTCACGCTCTAAAGGCTAAGCGGTCCGGCCGGCGGGCGCGGCCAGAGCTGCGGTGGCCAGGCCGCCGAGGCCAAGGCGCGGGTGGCGCCAGAAGGAGCGCGTCTGGAGGACGCGTGACGACGCGGCGTCGGGTCCCGCAACACAGGCATCGGCGAGCATGGGCGACGCAGATCGGTCGAGCTCGCTGGACCGGACCGCTAAGCTACCTGGCTGATGCGACCGTTCGTGGCTATCTTGGCCCTTGTCCTGCTGGCAGCGTGCGGGCCGGGCGGCACAGATGCCAGGCCGCCGCCAAGCCCCACCCCGTCCCCCACCCCCAGCCCGTCCCCCACCCCCGACGTGCTGGCCGCGATGGCGCTCTTCGAGGGCACCTACACGGGCAGCTGGACCAACCAGACCTTCGGCTCGACCGGCCCCATCACGGTGGTGGTCAAGCTGGACCGCGCGGCGGGAACGGTCAGCATCACGCTGACGCTGGGCGGCAACGTATTCGGGATGCCGGCCCCGGCTCCCGAGACCGTCACCTTCAAGCCGACGCCACCGCCGCTGAAGTACTCGGGCAGGTCGGCCATCTTCGGCGACGTCACCGCCAGTCTGACCCTGGGCGCCGCGGGCGCCGACTTCGCCCTCCACGGCGAGAACGTGCCCTCCGACCGGGTGGGCAAGTTCGACGCCAGGGGCACGATCACCGACCCCAGGCAGATCGCCCTGACCTACGTGGTCACCTTCAAGGACGGCTCCGCCGCCAACGGGGTGGCGAGCATCACCAAGACATAGCAGGCCGCTGCATGAAAAGCGCGGGAGAGACAGTCTCTCCCGCGCCTCGAAGAAGAAGAACCGGCTAGCCGCCCGACTGCTCGATCGCGCGCCGGGTGAGGACGCGCGCCAGATGTTTCTTGTACTCCGGCGTGGCCCGGATGTCGCCGCTGGGGTTGAGGCCCTCTGAGGCCTTCTCAGCCGCCTCGGCAGGCTTGGCCCCCGAGGCCAGCGCCTGCTCCATGGCCAACGCCCGGGTCGGCGTCGGGCCGACGTTGGTGAGGCCGATCCGCCACCCGGAGTCGGTCTTCTGAGCGGCGGCGCCGACGATCGCCCAGTCGAAGAGCCGGCGGCGGAACTTGATGTACTTGTGCGGCCCGCTGGCGACCGGGAAGACCACCTCGCAGATCAGCTCGTCGTGCCCCAGCGGGGTTTCGAAAAGGCCCTTGAAAAAGTCTTTGGCCGGGATGCGCCGCTTGTCGGTGACGATCTCGGCGTCCAGCATCAGAGCCAGGGTGGGATAGTCGCCGGCCGAGTCGGCGTGGGCGATGACGCCGCCCATGGTGCCCAGGTTGCGGACCTGGTTGTCGCCGACCTCGTCCGCCATCTCGGCCAGGAGCGGAAGCTTGCTCTTGACGTCGGCCGAGTTCTGGATCGTGACGTGGCGCGTCAAAGCGCCGATGCGGAGCTTGCCATCCTGGGGGGTGATGTAGTCGAGCTCCTTGATGCGGTTGATGTCGACCAACGCCTTGGGCTGCGATAGGCGAAGTCGCATCAGGGGGATCAGGCTGTGGCCGCCGGCCAGGACCTTGCCGTCCTCGCCGTACTTGCCCAGCAGCTGCACGGCCTCCTCCACAGACCCCGCGCGTGCGTACTCGAAAGCGGCTGGGATCATGACTTGCTTTTGGCCTCCTGCATCATCTTCCAGATCCGGTCGGGGGCCGCCGGCATGTCGACGTGTTTGATGCCTAAGGGCTGCAGCGCGTCGCAGACGGCGTTGATCACGGAAGCGGTGGCGGCGATGGTCCCCGCCTCGCCGATGCCCTTGACGCCCAGCTCGTTGGTGGGGCTGGGGGTGACCGTGTTGTCGGTGATCAGGTTCGGGATCTCGTTGGCGGTGGGGATCAGGTAGTCGATCATGGTGGCCCCTCTCAGCGAGCCGTCGTCCGTGTACTCGACCTCCTCGTAAAGAGCCTGGCCGATCGACTGCACAACGCCGCCCTGGATCTGCCCCTCCACGATCATCGGGTTGATGATGTTGCCGCAGTCGTCGACCGCGATGTACTTCTGGAGATTCACATTTCCGGTCTCGGCGTCCACCTCCACCACCGCGACGTGGGCCCCAAACGGCCAGACCAGGTTGGGAGGGTCGAAGTAGGCGACCGCCTCCAGGCCCTGCTCCATGCCCTCAGGCAGGCTCATGCCGTAGCTGGCGAAGGCGATCTCGCCCAGAGCCTTGGCCTTGTCGGGGGCTCCCTTGACGTGGAACTTGCCCTGGTCGAAGACGACGTCCTCCTCGGCCGCCTCCAGGACGTGGGCGGCGAGCTTCTTTGCCTTGTCGACCACCTTCAGGCAGGCGCGGTGGATGGCGATGCCGCCGACAGCGAGCGTGCGGCTGCCGTAGGTTCCGTAGCCGAAGGCCGTGCCCTCGTCGGTGTCGCCGTGATGGATCTCGATGGACTCCATCGGCACCCCCAGGGTGTCGGCCACGATCTGGCCTTGAGTCGTGTCGTGGCCCTGGCCGTGGGAATGAGAGCCGGTGTAGACGATCACCGAGCCGGTGGGCGTGATCCGGACCTGGGCCGACTCCACCAGCGCGATGCCGCCGGTGGCGGGGGCGGTGGCGGCGCTGGGCCCGAAGCCGCAGAGCTCGATCCAGGTGGAGAGGCCGATGCCCAGATAGCGGCCCTGCTTGCGCAGGTCCGCCTGCTGCTTGCGCAGCTCCTGGTAGCCGGCCAGCTCCAGCGCACGATCGAGCGATTTCTCGTAGTCACCTGAGTCAACGACCAGCCCGAAGTTCTGGGTGAAGGGAAAGTCTTTGGGCTGGATGAAGTTCTTGCGCCGGATGTCGACCGGGTCCATCCCCAGCTCACGGGCGACCAGGTCGACCACCCGCTCCACCAGGTGGGTCGCCTCCGGCCGGCCGGCGCCGCGGTAGGGGTCGGTGGGCACCCGGTTGGTCAGCACGCCCACCGTGCGGGCGGAGATGCCCTTCCACTTGTAGGCGCCGCCCGCCATCAGGCAGGCGACCGGCTGGAAGGCTCCGAAGGTGCCGTGATAGGCGCCCACGTCCACGTACTGGACGACCCGCATGCCCAGCAGCGTGCCGTCCTTCTTGGCCGCCACCTCGACGTCGTAGAACTGGCCTCGCCCGTGAGTGGTGTTCTGGATCGACTCGGTGCGGGTCTCGATCCACTTGACCGGCCTCGCGGCCAGCCGGGAGAGGGCGGGCACCAGGTAGTCCTCAGGGTAGGGGCTGATCTTGCTGCCGAAGCCGCCGCCCACGTCGGGGGAGATGACGCGGACCTGCCCCTCCCTGAGGCCTAGAGCCCCGGAGACGAAGAGCCGGATGAAGTGCGGGCCCTGGCTCGACATCCAGATCGTCAGCCGCTTGTCGAAGGCCTCGTACTCCGCCATCACCCCCCGCGGCTCCATGGGCACCGGCGCCAGCCGGTTCTGGAGGATCCGCTGCTTCACCACCACCTCGGCTTCCTTGAAAGCCGCCTCGGTGATCTCGGGGCCGGTGAACGTGAAGTCCCAGCAGAGGTTGTCGGGCCCGCTCTCGTGGGCCTTGGGGCTGCCCTTGGCGAGCGCCTTCTCGAGGTCGGTGACCGCCGGCAGCACCTCGTACTCGACCTGGATCAGGGAAGCCGCGTCGGCCGCCTGCCCCCGGGTTTCCGCCAGGACGGCGGCCACGATCTCGCCCTGGTAGCAGACCTCCGTCTCCGCGATCGGGAAGCGCTCGGGCACGAACTTCTTCTCGGCCACGAAGGCGGGCGCCGCCGGGTGGGTGCCGGCCAGCTGGCCCTTGAAGTCGCGGGCCGTGAAGACGCCGGCGACGCCGGCCGCCTTGCTGGCGTCGGTGACGTCGATGCTCTTGACGCGGGCGTGGGCGTGCGGGCTGCGCACGAAGGCGGCATGCGCGCTGCCGGGTCGGACGAAGTCGTCGATGTAGTGGCCGTGGCCGGTGATCAGGCGGGGGTCTTCGCGACGGTGGATCTTGGCTCCGACCAGCTGGGTGACCGCCATCTCAGTCCCCTCCCGCCGTGGCCACCGGGGTCTGGGCCGGCTTGCCGCCCATCTTCCCGGCCGCGGACTTCACCGCCTTGATGATGTTGACGTAGCCGGTGCACCGGCACAGGTTGCCCTCCAGCCCCTTGCGGATCTCGTCGTCGGTGGGGTTGGGGTTGACCGAGAGCAGGTAGGCGGCGGCCATGATGAAGCCGGGGGTGCAGTAGCCGCACTGCAGGCCGTGCTCGTCCCAGAAGGCCTGCTGCAGGGGGTGCAGCTCCTCGCCCTTGGCCATGCCCTCGATTGTCGTGAAGTTCATGCCATCGGCCTGGACCGCGAACAGCGTGCAGGACTTGACTGCCTTGCCGTCCATCAGGACGGTGCAGGCCCCGCACTGGCTGGTGTCGCAGCCGACGTGGGTACCGGTCAGCCCGGCGACGTCCCGCAGGTAGTGGACGAGGAGCAGCCGGCCCTCGACCTCATCCTCCCTCCGGGCGCCGTTAACCGTCAGCGCGATCTTGTGCTTCATGAGCTACCTCCTCGCGAACACGAGGTGACGCTGGAGAGTGCGCGGGATCCTAGGATCCCGAATCGCCACGGATCCGGCAGTGAGGCGGGCACTGGCTGGACTCCCCCAAACCGGCGGGCCGAACGGTTAGCAGGCCTATTTTCCGCTACTTTGGAGCCGATGCAAATCGAGAACTCCTTTCCAGTCGGGGCGCCGCCCGATCGCGTGTTCGACTTTCTCCTGGACGTGAACCGGGTGGTGGCCTGCGTCCCCGGCGCCGAGCTGGCCGAGGTGGTGGACCCGACGACGTTCAAAGGCCGGGTGAAGGTCAAGGTCGGCCCGATCACGGTCGCCTACTCGGGGACGGCCCGGATCGCTTCCCAGGACCCGGCCGCCCGCACCGCCACCCTGGAGGCCGAGGGCAGGGAGACGACGGGTCCCGGGTCGGCGCGGGCGAAGGCGGTCATGACCGTGGCACCCGAGGAGGCCGGCTCCATAGTCACGATCGCCACCGACTACACGGTAGCGGGCCGGGTGGCCCAGTTCGGCCGCGGCGTGATGGAGGACGTCTCCCGCCGCCTGGTGGGCCAGATGGCGGACTGCATCAAGGCCACGCTGGAAGCGCCGCAGCCACCGCCGGCGGCCTCTAGCTCGAATCCGAATCCCGCGCCCGCGCCGGCTCCGGTGCGGACCAAGCCGGTCGACGCCCTGACCCTCTTCTTCCAGGTCCTCGGCGACCGCCTGCGGCGGCTCTTCGGCGGCGGCCCTCCCCGACCATGACGCCACCCCGCTTCGAGCAGTTCTACGCGCTGCGCCGGATCCACGGGCAGCTTTCCAACCTCGCCTTCTCGCCCGACGGGCGGGAGCTCGCCTACACCCACGACGGCTCGGGCCAGTTCAACCTCTGGCGGCAGGGCGTCCGGGGCGGCTACCCGGCGCAGCTGACCTCCCTGGAGGAGGAGGCGGTGCGGTTCCAGGTCTGGACCCGCCACGGCTTCATCCTCGCGATCGACCCGCACGGCGACGAGCAGATGCAGCTGCACCGGCTGGGGTTGGAGGGCGGCTGGCCCGAGGACCTGACCCGCCGCACCGACTGCCAGTACCTGATCAGCCCTGGCAACCTGGACCCCGGGGGCGACCGGCTGGCCTTCGCCGGCAACGCGATCCGGCCGGCCGACGTCAGCATCTTCGAGCTGCACATACCGACCGGGCAGGTGCGCACGCTGCTCGACGCGGAGGGCCGGCTCTTCCCCCGGGGATGGCATCCGGACGGCCGCCGGCTGCTGGTGGAGGAGCTGATCGGCAACCCCCACCAGGAGGTGTTCCTCTACGACCCCGCCACCGGCGAGCGGCGGTACTACACGTCGCAGAAGGAGGAGCAGCTGAACCGGGCGCTCGGCTTCGACAAGTCGG
>DATGVT010000014.1:0-7939 GCA_035300005.1 Candidatus Acidiferrales bacterium | reverse complement strand
CCGGGCGGCTCCAGGAGCGCCCCGAGCTGGAAGCGCTGATCGGCCTCGACCTGGCCGACCCGACGGTCGCCCTGGAGCATATGGACTTCGTCCACGCCGACACGCGGCACTCGGTGCTGGCGAAGCTGGTGCGCCAGCTTCGCATCGACACCGTCCTGCACTGCGCGGTCCGGGTCGACACGCCGGGGCCCGATCGGGAGGTGCACGAGACCAACGTCATCGGGACCATGAACGTGCTGGCCGCCTGCGCCGGCCCCTCGAGCCCGGTTCGGCGGCTGGTCGTCAAGTCCAGCGTGGCGGTGTACGGCGCCCACCCGGACGACCCCTCCTTCCTGCGCGAAGAGATGGCCGAGCGGCGGCCGCCGGGCGACTCCCTGGAGCGCGCGCTGGTGGAGATGGAGCAGCTGGTGCAGGACTTCGCCCTCCGTAATCCGCGCTGCACCACGACCGTGCTCCGGCTCGGCTACCGGCTGGGGGTGATCGATCCCACGCCGCTCGGCCGGTACCTCGGCCTGCCGGTGGTCCCGGTCTTCATGGGCTTCGACCCACGCCTCCAGTTCCTGCACGAGGAGGACGCGGCCGAGGCCGTCTTCCGGGCCGCCGTCGGGGAGCACCCGGGAGTCTTCAACGTGGCCGGCGACGGCGTGCTGCTGCTGAGCCAGGCGATCGCGATGGCCGGCCGCCGGCGGGCCTCCGTGCTGCCGCCCTACGGACGCGTCCTGGGCGGGACCGCGCTCAAGGCGATCACCGGGCTCGACATCGGACCTCACCTGGCCGACCTGCTGGCGTACGGGCTGGTGGTGGACTGCGACCGGCTCCTTGGCGGGTTCGGCTGGACGCCGGAGCTCACGACCAGGGCGGTGATGCTCGACTTCCTGGACCGCACCGGACCCCAGCTGCCGGCCCGGAGCGTGCCGCCGTCCGAGTACGAGCTCCAGGCCTACCTCCAGCGGAGGCGGGCAAGGACATGAGCGCCCAGGCCGACATCATCCAGCTGCCTCGGTCGCGGCCACGCCGCCGACTGCCGCGGACGGTGCGCCGCCTGCAGAAGCAAGCCCCGGCGTTGCTGCTGCAGGCCCTGGGCGAGCTCTCGGGGCGGCTCAAGGAGCTGGCCGGCCGCGAGGTGATCGACCTGGCGGCCCTGCTCGCCATCGCGCAGTTCTTCTACAGGCAGCGGGAGCTCGCCGGCCGGGGCCCCAACTTCGAGGTCGACGACTTCGGCTTCGACCGCGAGTGGACGGAGTCCCTGCTGCCGGTCTTCGAATGGTTCTACCGGAGCTGGTGGCGGGTCGAGACCACCGGGGTGGTCAACGTGCCTGCCGAGGGCCGGGCGCTGCTGGTCGCCAACCACGCCGGCGTCCTGCCCTGGGACGGCGCCATGATCAAGACGGCGCTGATGATCGAGCACCCGCGGCCGCGGCACGCCCGGGCGCTGGTGGCGAGCTACTTCTTCGGGGTGCCGGTCCTGGCCTGGTTCCTGCGCCGCACCGGCCAGACCGTCGGCCACCCGGACGACACCATGCGCCTGCTGCGCCGGGACGAGCTGGTGGTCGTCTTTCCGGAGGGGGTGAAGGGAACCGGCAAGCCGTTCGCTGAGCGTTACCGGCTGCGCCGGTTCGGACGGGGCGGCTTCGTGCAGTCGGCGATCCGGGCCGGCTCG
The DNA here is from genome assembly GCA_035300005.1 of Candidatus Acidiferrales bacterium. Classification (GTDB taxonomy): domain Bacteria; phylum Chloroflexota; class Dormibacteria; order Dormibacterales; family Dormibacteraceae; genus DATGVT01. The sequence continues at coordinate 6,279 of DATGVT010000014.1, read as the reverse complement.
CCGATCGTGCCCATCTCGATCGTGGGCTCGGAGGAGATCTACCCGCTGCTGGGCGACTTCCGCCCGCTGGCCAGGCTGACCGGGCTGCCGTACTTCCCGATCACCCCCTTCTTTCCCTGGCTGGGTGCGCTGGGTGTGGTGCCACTGCCCAGCAAGTGGCGGCTGCAGTTCCACGCACCCGTGCGGACCGACGAGATCCCACCCGAGGCGGCGGAGGACCAGCACCTGGTGATGACCATCTCGGACCAGGTCCGCGACACCATCCAGCAGGGGGTCTTCGAGAACCTGCGCCTGCGGAAGGCGACCTTCTTCTAGCGCGGCGGCAGCTTGACCTCGAACGACGAGATCGAGCCGCCCAAGCGGTCGCCCGCCAGCAGCGTCGTCGCGTAGCCCAGCCCGAGTCGAGCGCCCCCACCCTCGATCGAGAGGAGAACCTCGTCACCGTCGTCGTCGAGCTTGTACTGCAGACCCCTGCCGCGGTGCCCGCTGTGCTCGAGGACCAGCGGGCGCCGGCTCCTGACCGTCCAGGGGCCGCTCTCGACGGCGCGGTCGCGGATGGCGCGGAGGAGCTCTTTCGAGCGCACGCCCTCCCGCGGCCTGACCCGCACCCGGATCCGTTCCCGGGGCGCGACCTTTCGGGCGCCGCCGCTCATCGCCTGGATCAGCACGACCTCGTCCCCCTCGCGCACGGGCACCTCCAGGCTCTCGAGGTGACGCACGTCCCGCTGGTTCCAGAAGAGGAGCACGTGCTGGCGCTGGAGGCCGTCCTCGTCCCAGACGTGGGTTTTCAGCAGCGGGTGCCGGCTGCGCGCCTCCTCCAGGGCGCCCGCCAGCGTCTCGGCCTCCACCTGAAACTCCCGCTCGCCCCCCGCGAAGGGGGCCAGGATGGGGGGCAGCCAGAAATGGACGCTCGCCACCTACCGCCTAAGTGTTGAGGACCTCGAGCTTGAGGACGCGCGGGAAGACACCAGGCAGCTGGCCCCAGCTCTCGCCCTCGTCCGCGCTGGCGAAGATCTGGCCCGAGCTCGTCCCCACGTAGACCCCGGCCGGGTCGGCGTGGTCGACGGCCATCGCGTCGCGCAGCGCGCCGGAGTAGTTCTCCTTCTCCAGGCCCCTGGTCAGCGGCTGCCAGCTGTCGCCTCGGTCGCGGCTGCGGTAGACGGTGAGGCGGCCCCCGACGAACATCCGGAACTCGTCCGACTCCTGGGGCACGACGTATAGCGTCCTGGGGTCGTGCGGGTGCACCACCATCGGGAAGCCGAAGCTGGGCGACCGCAATCCGTTCTCGATCCGCTCCCAGCTGTCGCCGCCGTCGGCGGAGCGGAAGACGCCCAGGTGGTTCTGTTGGTAGAGCCGCTTTGGGTCCTTCGGGTCCTGCACCAGCTTGTGCACGCAGCGGTTGATCTCCGAGTACTTGGGCTCTTCCTGGAACGGGACCGGCGTCACGCCCTCGTTCTTCACCTGCCAGCTGCGGCCCCCGTCGTCGCTGCGGAAGACGCCCACCGCCGAGATGCCGATGAAGAGCCGCTTCGGGTCCTTGGGGTCGGGCAGGATGGTGTGCAGGCAGAGCCCGCCCGCGCCCGGCAGCCAGCCGGGTCTGGTCGGGTGTCCCTCGAGGCCCTGGTTGAGCCGCCAGCCGTCGGTCCCGTCGCTCTCGAAGAGCGCCGCCTCGGCCACGCCGCAGAGCAGGCCTTGCTGCCCCTGAGGCCTGAGCGACCAGATTCGCCGCAGCTTGCGCTCGCTGCCTTCCGGGAAGGCCGGGTTCTCGGCGACCGGCGTCCAGGTCTGGCCGGCGTCGTCGCTGCGCTGCAGGTGCGCGCCGTAGACGTCGCTCGAGAGCCCGGCCCAGAGCACGGGTTTGGATCCGCGGGTGTCGGCCGCCAGCGCGTACGCGGCCCAGCCCTTCAGGTAGGGACCGCGGACCTTCCAGCTCTTGCGGTTGCCGGATTCCAGGATGAACACGCCCTTCTGAGTGCCGGCCATGACCATCACGCCCACTCTCACACCCTCCTCAAACCGCGGCCGCGGGCTCTTCCACGATGTCCAGGTAGCGCGCCTGGCTGATCCAGTACTCGACGTCTGACAGGCGCGGCGCGCCCGCCAGGCCGACCGCCTCCACGATCCGATCGTGCAGCTCGCGCGCGTCCTGCCCCGCCAGCACCCGCGGGCTGGTGATGCCCAGCCGGCGCAGCACGGGCAGGTGGCGCTCGGTGCCAGAGACCTCCAGCAGCGAGCACTGGCGGGCGAACTCGAGCAGGCGCGCTTCCGTGATCCCGGTCCGCCGGGCCAGGCGCCGGCGGTCGATGTCGAGGCTGGTCGCATGCAGCAGCTGGTTCGTGTGCCGGATGCCCCGGGCCCGCAGCCGCCGGCAGTCCTCCTCGGTGATGCCGTGCAGCCACTCCAGGGCCCTCATCATCGGCGCGCTAAGCATAGGCAGGATGCCATTTTCAGACGGTGGCGCCACCCGAGCGCCGTCCCTATACTGTGCGGAACCCGCCCCAGGCCATTGGAGTAAGCACACCCTGAAGGAGACCCGACTGATCCCCGGAGTCGCGATTCCCGGGGAGCAGACCGGCCTCCAGATCGGGATCGGGAGACGGGCCCGGCGGGCCTACGGGTTCGACGAGATCGCCCTGGTCCCCGGCCGGGTCACGATCAACCCGGACGAGGTCGACATCAGCTTCCAGCTAAGCCGCCTCAGGCTCGAGATCCCATTCTGGGCCTCGGCAATGGACGGGGTAGTCGACCCGGCCTTCGCAATCGAGATGGGCCGGCTGGGCGGCGTCGCGGTCCTCAACCTGGACGGGCTCCAGACGCGCTACGCGGACCCCGCTCCCGTCATCAAAAGGATCGCCGAGGCTGAGCGGGGCGCGGTCAACGCCCTGCTCCGCGAGGTCTACCGCGAAGCGGTCCAGCCGCGGCTGATCTCCGAGCGGATCCGGCAGGTCAAGGCGGCCGGGGTGGCCTGCGCCGTCTCCTCGGTGCCGGCGCGGGCGGCCGAACGCGCCGAGCTGGTCCAGCAGGCGGGCGCCGACGTCTACGTCGTCCAGGGCACCGTGCTCACGGCCAGGCACATCTCCAGCTCCTACCACCAGCTCTCCTTCGAGGAGCTCTGCCGCAGCCTCGACATCCCGGTGGTGGTCGGCAACTGCGTCCACTACGAGACCGCCCTGGAGCTGATGGAGACCGGCGTCGCCGGCGTCCTGGTCGGGGTCGGCCCCGGCGCCGCCTGCACCACCCGCGGAGTGCTCGGGGTCGGCGTGCCGCAGGTGACCGCCACGGCGGATGTGGCCGCCGCCCGCGACCAGCACCTGCGCCGAACCGGGTTCCGCGCGGCCGTGATCACCGACGGCGGCATGCGGATCGGAGCCGACGTCTGCAAGAGCTTCGCCGCCGGCGCCGACGCGGTGATGGTCGGCAGCCCCCTGGCGGGCGCCGCCGAGTCTGCCTCGCGCGGCTTCAACTGGGGCATGGCCACGCCCGACCCCAACCTGCCGCGGGGCACTCGGATCCAGGTCGGCGTCAAGGCCCGGCTGAGAGAGATCCTGCTCGGGCCGGCGCGGGTGGACGACGGCACCCAGAACTTCGCCGGCGCGCTTCGCTCGGCGTTGGGCGTCTGCGGGGCTCGCGACATTCGCGAGTTCCAGTCGGTGGAGATGGTGGTCGCGCCCGCCATCACCACGGAGGGAAAGCTCTTCCAGCAGGCGCAGCACGTGGGGATGGGGCGGAACTGACTCGGACCCAGACCCGGCCGCCCCCGGCCTCTCCCTTGGCGGGCAGGCGGCAGGTCGTCCTGGTCCTCGACTTCGGCTCCCAGTACAGCCAGTTGATCGCGCGCCGCGTGCGCGAGGCCCACGTGTACTGCGAGCTGGTTCCCGGCACCACGCCCTGGCCGGAGCTGGCCGCCCGCGGCCCGGCGGCGCTCATCCTCTCGGGCGGGCCGGCCAGCGTCTACGAGCAGGGTGGGCCGCAGGTCGACCCGGCGGCGCTGCGCGCGGGGGTGCCGGTGCTCGGCATCTGCTACGGCATGCAGCAGCTTGCCCACCACTTGGGCGGCGAGGTGGCCGCGTCCGGCCGCCGCGAGTACGGCCCCGCGCAGTTGTCCGTGATCGAGGATGGCGAGCTCTTCGCCGGGCTGCCCGCCCAGCTGCCGGTCTGGATGAGCCACGGCGACCAGGTCAGCAAGCTGCCGCCCGGCTTCCACGCCATCGCCCGGAGCGGCAACTCGCCGGTGGCCGCCTTCAGCGACGGCGCCGGGGTGCTGGGCATCATGTTCCACCCCGAGGTCGTCCACACCCCGAACGGCAGGGAGGTGCTCCAGAACTTCCTGTTCCGGGTCTGCGGCTGCGTCCCGGACTGGACCGCCGGCTCCTTCATCGCCGAGGCGACCGAGGCCATCCGCTCCCAGGTCGGCTCCGGCCGCGTCCTCTGCGCCCTCAGCGGTGGGGTCGACAGCGCCGTCGCAGCGACGCTGGTTCACCGGGCGATCGGCGACCAGCTGACCTGCATCTTCGTCAACAACGGGCTGCTGAGGCGGGAGGAACCGGAGCGGGTGCTGGACGTGCTCCACGGTAACCTGGACCTGGACATCCGCTACGTGGACGCTTCGGAGCGCTTCCTGGGCGCGCTGAGGGGGGTGATCGACCCCGAGCAGAAGCGGCGGCTGGTCGGCCGCGAGTTCATCGCGGTCTTCGAATCTGAGGCGCGCGACCTGGGCCAGGTCGACTTCCTGGCCCAGGGCACGCTCTACCCGGACGTCATCGAGTCGACCGCCCCCGACGTCGCCGAGAGCGCGGTCAAGATCAAGACCCACCACAACGTGGGCGGCCTGCCGGCCGGCCTGCGCTTCCGCCTGATCGAGCCGCTCCGCTACCTGTTCAAGGACGAGGTGCGGGCCGTGGGGCTGGAGCTGGGCCTGCCCGAGGACATGGTCTACCGCCAGCCCTTCCCGGGGCCGGGGCTGGCCATCCGCTGCCTGGGCGAGGTCACTCCAGAGCGGCTGGAGATCCTGCGGGCGGCGGACTGGGTGGTGGTGGACGAGATCAAGAAAAGCGGCCTCTACCGGCAGGTGTGGCAGTCCTTCGCGGTGCTGACGCCGCTGCAGACGGTGGGGGTGATGGGCGACTTCCGCACCTACTCCAACCTGGTCGCGGTGCGGGTGGTGACCAGCGAGGACGCGATGACCGCCGACTGGGCGCGGGTGCCCTACGAGGTGCTGGCCCGGATCTCGAACCGGATCGTCAACGAGGTCAAGGGCGTCAACCGCGTGGTCTTCGACGTCACCTCCAAGCCGCCCGGCACCATCGAGTGGGAGTAGGCGGCCGCTAACGTTCGCCTCGGTGAAAGTCTTGATACCAGCCCACGAAATCTGGCGATTTCGCGGGAACCCCGGAGCTAAAAGGTGAAGGTCTTGATAGTGGGGTCCGGCGCGCGCGAGCACGCGCTGGCCTGGAAGTGCATGCAGTCGCCGCTGACCGAGCGCGTCTACGTGGCGCCCGGCAACGGCGGCACCGGCGGTCTGGCGCGCAACGTGGCCCTGGCCGCCGACGACGTGGCCGGGCTGGTGCGCTTCGCGAAGCGCGAGCGCCCAGGCCTGGTCGTGCTGGGGCCGGAGTCGGCGGTGGCGGCCGGGGTGGGAGACGCCCTCCGGGACGCCGGCTTCCCCGTCTTCGGCCCCGGGCGTGCCGCTGGGCGCATCGAGTCCAGCAAGTCCTTCGCCAAGGAGCTGATGCGGCGGGCGGGGATCCCGACCGCCGACTTCGCGACCTTCGGCGACCCCGAGGCCGCCCGGCGCTGGGCGCGCGGGCGTGGCGGGCGCGTGGCCGTGAAGGCGGACGGGCTGGCGCTGGGCAAGGGCGTGCTGGTCTGCGGCAGCCCCGCGGAGTCGGACTCGGCCATCGACGTGATGCTCGTCCAGCGCCGCTACGGGCGGGCCGGGCAGACCGTGGTGCTCGAGGAGCGCCTCGAAGGCCCTGAGCTCTCCGTGCTGGGGGTCACCGACGGCAGGGAGGTCGTGGTCCTGGCGCCGGCGCGCGACTACAAGCGGGCCCAGGAGAGGGACCAGGGCCCGAACACGGGCGGCATGGGGGCCTACTCGCCGCCGGCCGGGGTGGACGGCGAGCTCATCCGCCAGGTGACTGAGCAGGTCCTGAAGCCGGCGGTCGCCGAGCTGAGCCGGGCGGGCTCCGAGTTCCGGGGCGTGCTCTACGCGGGCCTCATCCTGACCGCCACAGGCCCCCGGACGCTGGAATTCAACGCTCGCTTCGGCGACCCCGAGGC
>DATGVT010000013.1:0-3961 GCA_035300005.1 Candidatus Acidiferrales bacterium | reverse complement strand
CGGAACCGGATGTCGACGTCGTAGCCGGCCCAGCGGGTCGGCCGCGCGAGAGCCGGATCCGCGATGCGCGCAAGCCGGTTGCTCAGCTGGCGCGCCCCTGCCAGCCGGTCCCGCCACTGGCGCCGGCCGCCCTGCCGGTCGCCGGCGCCGAGCTCGAGCCTGGGCACGCGCTGGACAGGGTCCGAATCCTTTCGCCGGGCCGCGTACCGCACCTGGAACGCGTAGCGGCGTTCGGTCAGCAGCACGTGGGCGAGCACCTCGCGCAGCGACCATTCGCCGGCGCCGGGCGGGCGGTCCAGGTCGGCGTCCTCGATCCCGCTCAGCAGGCCGCAGAGGTCGCGGAAGGCCTCCTGGGCCAGGGCCAGGATGCGGCTGGCCTCCGAGGCCGGCGGCGCCGCGGCCACGGCCGCCTGCTCGGCTTCCAGAAGGCGGTAGAGGCAGTCTCGCCCAGCCTGAGGCTGGCCAAGGTGGCCGGGCCACTGCCAGGGCTCCGCCAGCCGCCGGTCGGGCAGGGCGGCCAGATCGTCGAGCAGCGCCCAGAAGTCCACCCCGCCGTGATAGCACGAACCCCCGCTCCCAGGGAGCGGGGGCTCGCGTCGCGAAGAGGGTGCTTACGAACTTTGGAGATCCCGATGATAGGAGTCGGGGCCCGGCCGGCGGTAGTGCGGCGGCCACAAATTCCGGCGGCTTCGCTTGTTGGTCAGTCGCTAACCTGATGCCGTTGATCAAGGCGGTCTCGGTGAGCCGGCCCGTGCTCGATCTGCTGGCGGGTCCGCTGCGCAGCGGCTCTGGGCTCGGCAGCGGCTACCTCGACTTCGAAGGCTACGTGGTCGCTCTGACCCGGCCCGGCCGGCCGCGCCTGCCCAACGGCGTCGAATGCGAGCTGCAGGTGGAGGCCGGGCAGAGGGCCTGGATCGGGGAGGGACGGCTGGAGGCGGGGGGCACAGTGGTGCTGCCCGGACCCGCCTGGGAGCCGGTTCCCGAGCCCCGCTTCCGCCCCGAGACCGATCGGCCATACCGCCCGGATCCGCTCCGGCTGGCGGGCCGCGGCGGCGGCCTCACGCCCGCCGGCGACGACCTGCTGGCCGGCTACGCGGCCGGCCTCTTCCTCTTCTGGGGCCGCGCCCGGGAGGCAGGCGAGATCGCCGAGGCGGCGGCCCCGCGCACGACCTCGCTCTCGGCGACGCTGCTCCGCCACGCGGCGCGGGGCGAGCTTCCCGAGCCGGCCCACGCACTCCTCGAGCAAGGCGACCCCGGGCCGCTCCAGCGCTTCGGTCACTCCTCCGGCCGGGCGCTCCTGGTCGGCCTGGCGCTCGCTTCCGCCCGGAGTTGACGAAGGTCGCGCGCCGGCGCGCCTACTTCGACTCCATCCTCCTGATGTCGGCCTCCAGCCGCATGGCGGCGGTGCCGGGGACGGAGGCGGCCACGGCGTGTATGGCCACCGAGCTGAACCTGCAGCTGCTGAAAGAAGCCGGCCTCTGGGACTCGTCCCTCGAAGGGGCCGGGGCCGACGAGCTCGTCTTGGCCGCCCGCGGCGCGGGCGCCGAGGCCGCGCTCCGGGCCGGGGAGGCCGCCCTAAGCGAGCGTCCGGCCATCTCGGCCGCCGGCGCGGAGACCGCCAAAGGCGCGCCGCCCCGCACGGTCCGCGCCGCCGCCCGGGGCTTGCCGGGCGCCAACCTGGCCGTGGTGTCGGTCCCCGGGCCCAACGCCGCCTGGTTAGGCTGGGAAGCGCTCCAGGCCGGGCTCAACGTCTTCTGCTTCTCGGACAACGTCGAGGTCGCGGACGAGGTCCGCCTGAAGGACGAGGCTCTCAGGCGCGGCCTGCTCTTCATGGGCCCCGACTGCGGCACCGCCATCCTGGGTGGCGTCGGCCTCGGGTTCAGCAACGCCGTTCCGCGCGGCCGGGTGGGCGTGGTCGGCGCCTCTGGCACCGGCATCCAGCAGCTGACCTGCCTCCTGGCCCACCAGGGCGTCGGCATCTCGCACGCCGTCGGGGTCGGCGGCCGCGACCTGCAGCCGGAGGTCGGGGGCCGGATGGCTCGCGAGGCCATCCGCCGCCTGGACGAGGACCCCGAGACCGAGCTGATCGTTGTCGTGTCCAAGCCTGCCCAGGCGGAGCTGAAGGCGCGCAAGCCGCTCGTCAAGGCCCTGCTGGGGCCGGGGGTGGACCTGACCCAGGTCGCGCTCGAGGTGGGCGGCGGCCGGCTGCCGCCCGACCCCGAGCCACCCGCCTGGGAGGGCCCGGTCGATGGCATCTTCTCGGGCGGCACCCTGCGGGACGAGGCGGCCTTGATCTGGGGCGGCGACCCCCGGTTCACGGCCGTCGACTATGGGGCCGGCGAGTACACGCGCGGGCGGCCGCACCCGATGATCGACAACCGCCTGCGGCTGGATGCCATCAAGCGTGCCCGGGGCCTCGTCTACCTGGACGTCGTCCTCGGCCGCGGCGCCCACCCCGATCCCGCCTCCGACCTGGCCCCGGCCCTGGCCGGCCGGCCGGCGGTGGTGGTGCTGGTCGGGTCCGAGGGCGACCCCCAGGGCTTCCAGCGCCAGAAGCAGGCTTTCGAGGCGGCCGGCGCCGCCGTCTTCGTCTCCAACTCTCACGCGGCCCGCGCCACGGCCGGGCAAAGTAGGGTGAAGGCATGACCATTGACATCGAGGGCTACGGCTTCCCGGCGGAGGATCGGACGGTGGCGCGGCTGCTGCAGGACTGCCGGACGCTGTCGCCGGCCGGCATTGAGCGGGCTGCCCGCGGCTGGGACAGGCACGTCGGCGAGGAGGGCCTGGAGCGGTTCCGCGAGGCCGAGAAGGCGGCGCTGCACGTGATCGAGGAGGCGGAGGTCTGGCCGGCCTGGGACGAGGCGCGGCGGACCCTCTTTGGACTGACCGAGAGCGACAAGGGCCTGATCGCCTGGCGCGCCGAGCATGGAGACGTCGGCCACAAGGCCGAGCGCGGGGCCCAGGCGGCCGCCCTGGCCCTGATCGCCGGGAAGAGGCTCGACCAGGAGCACTTGGAGACGCTGCTGCGGCCCCTGGCGGAGGCGCTGCCCTGGCTGCTGCCGGGCTTCGAACCGGAGGCTTACAAGGAACCGCGGTGACAATTCTGGCCGGCCTCGGCGGCGCCCTGGTCGCCGCCTACGTCGCCGGCACTCTGGCCGCGACGGCGGTGGCGCTGCGCGCCCGCCGGCGCTTCCATCCCGAGGTGGGCCGGGCCGAGCTGCTGGCCCAGGAGAGGGCGGAGCTGGTCCTGGAGCCGCCTTGGACGCCGGCCTGGGTGGAGCGCGCCGGCCTCCTGCTCTGGGCCTGCCTGCTGCCGGGGTTGCTGCTCCTGCTCCTGAGCGCCTATCCCACCCGGCCCCTGGTCGGCATCGCCGTCCTGCTCAGCCTGGTGGCCACCGTCGCCTACTCGCTCGTCATGCAGGGTCAGGGCCAGCCGCTGGGCCTGGACGCCGAAGGCTTCGGCTACGGGCGGGGCAAGCGGCAGCGCAGGATCAGGTGGATCCACGTCACCGACCTGCAGCTGGCCCCAACGGCCGACCGGCGCGCGTCCACCGCGGTGCTCTACCGGACCAACCGCGCGCTGGTGGACGCCGGCGCCGCCCGGCATCGGTACTGGGACGGCAGCATCCGCAACGCATTCGGAGTCGACACCGGAGACCTGCTCGATGCCATGCGCTTCCGGCAGGCGAAGGCCATGGCGTCGGCTAAGCCGCCGATCGGCCGGGCTCGCTCGGCGCCAGCCACCGGGCCAGGAGAAGGCCGGTGACGGCCGCCACCAGCGTTGGCTGGGCGACCTGCGTCACGAGGAGGCTGAGCTGGGTCGTCGTCGACCGCCCAGGGTGGAAGCTGGACGTGGCGAGCAGCACGGAGGTCAGCAGTCCGGCCAGGACCCACCAGCCGGCGCCCTTCACGTGGGGACGGAGCACCAGGGCCTGGGCGCCGAACCAGATCCCACTGCTGA
>DATGVT010000012.1:0-6370 GCA_035300005.1 Candidatus Acidiferrales bacterium | reverse complement strand
ATCTGGGGAGCGCCCACCGAGCCCGCCTACGACCTGGCCCGCCGGCTCGCGGGCGGGGAAGGCCTGCTGGTCGGGCACTCCAGCGGCGCCGCGCTCTGGGCGGTGCGGAAGCTGGCCGAGACGGCGCCCGACGCCACCGTCGTCACCGTCTTTCCGGACGGCGGCGACCGCTACCTCTCCAGCGGGCTCTACCGCCACCGCGGCCCCCGGAAACGGGGCCGGTGAAGATCGCGCGCGCCGCCCTGGCAGAGGTCGAGGAGCATGCGGCCGAGGGCTACCCGCACGAGATCTGCGGCCTGCTGATCGGTCCCCGGGGCGAGGGCCGGGTCACCGAGGCCCGGCGGGCGCGCAACACTGTCACCGAGCGGGCCCGCGACCGCTACGAGATCGATCCCCGCGACCACATCCGGATCCAGAAGGAGTGCGACGCCAACGGCCTGGAGGTGGTCGGCTATTACCACAGCCACCCCGACCACCCCGCGCAAGCCTCGGTGTTCGACGCCGAGCGGGCCTGGGCGGGTCCCGTCTACCTGATCGTGTCGGTGGCGAGGGGCGAGGTGGCCGGCCGCAACGCGTTCGTGGCCGAGCGCGACGGGGGCCCGTTCCGGCCCGAACCCATAGAAGCGGCTTGAGCACGGCCCCTCCCTACCCTCCCCAGGGGGGAGGGTCGAAGGGTCGGGGGTGGCTCAACCGCAATGTCCTCGCCATCGGGTTCGCCGACCTGATGGCCGACTTCAACTACGAGATGGTGCTGGCCGTTCTGCCTCTGTTCATCACCTCCGGCCTTGGCGCCCCGGTGAGCGCGGTGGGGGTCGTGGAAGGAGTGGCGGACGGCTCCTCGGCCCTGGTCAAGCTGTGGAGCGGCTGGTACTCCGACCGGATCGCCTGGCGCAAGGGCCTGGCGGTGGGGGGCTACGCGGGCACGGTCTTCGGGCTCGGCCTGCTGGTCGCGGTCGCCACCTGGCCGCAGGTGGTCCTGGCCCGCGGCATCGCCTGGGTCGGACGCGGCCTCCGGCAGCCGATCCGCTCGGCCATGCTGGCCGGCTCGGTCGGCCGCCAGGACTTCGGCAAGGCTTTCGGATTCCACGAAGCGCTGGACACCCTGGGCGCGCTGGCCGGTCCGGCGGTCGCCTTCGCCCTGCTGGTGACCGGGTCCGGTTTCCAGACCGTCTTCTGGGTGGCGCTGATCCCCGGGCTGGCGGCCTTCCTGCTCTTCGGGCTGCTCACCCGCGACCCCCGCACGGGCCCGCGCCCGGCGGCGCCGCGCTGGGTTCCGCTGCCGGGCGGGTTCTGGCGCCTGATCGTGGCCGTTTCCCTGTTCGGCGCCGGCAACTTCGCGCCCGCCTTCTTCACGCTGCGGGCGGCGGAGATGCTGCGGCCCGAGCTCAGCCAGCCACTGGCGCTCTCGGGCGCCGTCGCCTTCTACCTGGCGCACAACGCGGTGGGGTCGGCGGCCTCCTTCCCGGGCGGCTGGCTGGCCGACCGCTTCGGCAAGGTGCCCGTCCTGGCCGCGGCCTACGCCAGCTTCGCGCTCGCCTGCGGGATCGCGATCGTGGGCCACGGGCCGCTCTGGGTCGCGCTTCTGGCCCTGCCGGTGGGCGTGCAGGCGCCGCTGGTGGTGGCGACCGAGGGCTCCCTGACCAGCTCCCTGGTCGCGGACGAGGTCACGGGCACCGCGTTCGGAGTGCTGCATGCGGTGAACGGGGTCGGGGACCTGGTGTCCAGCCTGGCCGCGGGCTGGCTCTGGGCGGCGGCGGGGGCGGCGGCGGGGCTCGGATTCGGCGGAGCGCTCGGCCTGGCCGGCGCGCTCCTCCTGCTCGCCCTGCGGCCTGCCCGGCCTACGCCGGCAGCTCCAGCTTCAGCCCGCGTGGGTGGCGGTCGACCTTAATCACGCGGTCTTCGGGCATCGCCCCCGATTGTGGCTCAATTGGCCGGGAGCACTGAACTCGATGGCACGCCCGATCGTGGCGATCGTGGGCCGCCCCAACGTGGGCAAGTCGACCCTCTTCAACCGCCTGGTCGGCTGGCGCAAGGCGATCGTCGACCCGCTCGCCGGCCTGACCCGGGACCGCCTCTACGGGGTCGCCGAGTGGCGGGGCCGGGAGCTGACCGTGGTCGACACGGCCGGCCTGGACCTGGACTCGGCCAAGGACGCCTCCCGGGCGGCGATCGAGGCGCAGACCCAGGTCGCGATCGAGGAGGCCCAGGCGATCGTCCTGCTCCTGGACGTCCGCCAGGGGCTGCTGCCCCTGGACCGCGACATCGCCCAGCGGCTGAGGCGGTCAGGGCGGCCGGTGGTGGTGGCGGCCAACAAGGCCGACGTGCCCGGCCAGCAGCACTTCCTGCACGAGGTGCTGGCCCTTGGCTTCCCGGACCCGGTCCTGGTCTCGGCGCAGCACGGGCTGGGCGTGGACGACCTCCTGGACCGGATCCTGGCCCTGCTGCCCGGCGCCGCTGAGGAGCCGGCCCGCGAGACTGCAGCAGCCCGGCTGGCCATCATCGGGCGCCCGAACGTGGGCAAGTCCTCGCTGCTGAACGCGCTGCTGGGGGACGAGCGAGCGGTGGTCAGCCCGCTGCCGGGTACCACCCGCGACCCGGTCGACACCGAGCTCAGCTTCGACGGGCTGCCGGTGGTCCTGGTGGACACCGCCGGCATCCGCCGCCGTTCCTCCGCCCGCGACCGCCTGGAGCGCTACAGCCTGCTGCGAGGCATCCGGGCCATGGAGCGGGCCGACGCCGTGCTGCTGGTGATGGACGGCTCGGAGGGCGTCCTGGCGCAGGACCAGCATGTCGCCGGCTACGCGATCGAGGCCGGCCGCGGCCTGGTCTTCGTGGTCAACAAGGCCGACCTCATGCCGCCGGCCGAGCGCAACGTGGCCGCCTGGCGGGAGCGCCTCCGGCGCGAGTTCCGCTTCTTCGCGCATGCGCCCGTGGTCACCACCTCGGCGCGGACCGGGGAGGGGGTGGCCGGGGTGCTGCCGGCCGCCCTGGAGGTGGTCGGCCAGCGGCGGCTGCGGGTGCCCACCAACGAGCTGATGCGGGTCCTCCGGGACGCCTTCTCCGAGCGGCCGCCACCCAGCTACCGGGGGCGGCGGCTGCAGCTCAGCTTCGCCACCCAGGCGGAGTCGGAGGCGCCCACGATCGTGCTCTTCGTCAACGACGTCGGGCTCCTCCACTTCAGCTACCGCCGCTACCTGGAGAACCGGCTTCGCCAGCGATTCAGCTTCGCGGGCAACCCGATCCGGCTGGTGCTCCGCCCGGCCAAGGACCCCCAGCGGTGATCACCGTCCTCGCCCTGGCCGCTCTCGGCTACCTGGTCGGCTCGGTCCCGACCGGGGTGCTGGCCGGCCGGCTGCGCGGCGTCGACCCGCGCGAGGTCGGCAGCGGGCGCATCGGGGCGGCCAACACCTACCGGGCCCTCGGGTTGGCAGGGGCCGCCCTGGTCGCGCTCGGCGACTTGAGCAAAGGCCTCGTGATGGCGCTGCTGGCGCTCCACTTCGCGGGCGGGGCGCTGGCGGTGGGTGTGGTCGGAGTGGCGACCGTGATGGGCCAGGTCTGGTCGATCTTCCTGCTCGCCCGGGCCGGACGCGGAGTGGCCACCTCGGCCGGCGTGGCGCTGGCCTTCGCCCCGCTGGCGGCGGCGGCCGCGGCGGTGGTGCTCTTCGGGCTGATCAAGCTGACCCGGATCACCTCGCTGGCCTCGCTCAGCTCGGCCGTGGTCCTGGTCGGACTGGTCGCGCTGACCACGCGCGATCCGGGCTGGACGCTGCTGGCGGCGGTCCTCTGCGTCATCGTCTGGCTGACGCACCTGGACAACCTGCGCCGGCTCTTGGCCGGCACCGAACGCCGGGTATAGGCTTCGACGGCGTTTACATTTCGGTGAACGCGCCCTGACGCGGCCGTCGCAGAATGCTGATCTCCTGAGGGTGTGCTGGTCATGAGCGGACAGAAGGTGCTGGTGGTCGACGACGAGGACCACATCCTGGAGCTGGCGCGGCTCTACCTGAGCCGGGAGGGCTACCAGGTCGAGGGGGTGGGGGACGGCGCCGCCGCGCTCACCCGCTTCAGCCAGCTGAAGCCGGACCTGGTGGTGCTCGACATCATGCTGCCGGGCGTCGACGGCCTGAGCATCTGCAAGGAGATCCGCAAGCAGAGCCAGGTCCCGATCATCATGCTGACCGCCCGCGACGAGGTGACCGACAAGGTGGTGGGCCTGGAGGTGGGCGCCGACGACTACCTGACCAAGCCCTTCCACCCCCAGGAGCTGGTCGCCCGCGCCAAGGCCCTGATGAGGCGCGCCCGGCTCGAGCCCGACCAGCCGAAGCTGATCCGCGCCGGCAGGCTGGAGGTGGACCTCGAACGTCACGAGGTCCGCTACGGCGAAGTCAAGCTCCAGCTGCGGCCCAAGGAGTTCGACCTGCTGGCCCTGCTGGCCCGGCACCCGGGCCGGGTATTCCAGCGCAGCGAGCTGCTCGACCTGGTCTGGGGCTACGACTTTCCCGGCTACACGCGCACGGTCGACGTCCACATCCAGCAGCTGCGCGAGAAGCTGGCCCTGGGCGGGGTTGTCAGCCCCGCCATCCAGACCGTCTGGGGGGTGGGCTACCGGCTGGAGCTCAGCCCGAGCTGAGCCTCCGGCTCCGGCTCCTGGCGGCGGCGGCCGGCATCGTGGCGGTGAGCCTCCTGCTGAGCGGCGCCCTGACCTGGGTGCTGGTGCGCGACCTGGAGTTCCTCTCCGGGGCCGAGCAGCTGGACCAGGTGGCCGTGCTCGAGCGCAACACGATTCTGCGCCAGGAGTGCGCCACCATCCCGCCCGCCAACCAGCAAGCGTGCCCGCAGAACCGGCTCGCGCTGCCCTCCGACTACGAAGACCGCCTGCGCGCGGTGGCCCTGGGCATCGGTGTGGACAGGCTGCTGCTGCTCGACCGCCACCGGCAGGTGGTGTTCGACAGCCAGGCCGCCTCAACCGTCGGCCAGGCGATCACGGTCAAGCGCACCCGTACCATCTCCCAGCAGCAGGTCCTGGAAGCCGAGTTCTCGCTGGGGCCCGACGACTACATCGCGAGCGGGATCGCGCTCAACCCCCAGCGGGACCCGCTGGGGGCGAGCTTCGTGGTCTTCGGCCGCTCCAAGGCCGGCCTGACCGCGCTGGCCGCCCAGCAGCTGCTCCCGCGCCTGTTCCTGGCCGGGGGAGTGGCCCTCCTGCTGGCGGTGACCCTGGCCCTGCTGGCCAGCCGCGCCATGGCCCGCCCGCTCAGCGAGCTGGCCAGCGCGGCCGAGGACGTGGCCGCCGGCAACTACTCGCGGCGGGTCCGGCTCGACGGCCGGGACGAGATCGGCGTGGTCGGCAGCGCCTTCAACCGGATGGCGGAGGCGGTCGAGCGGGCGCGAGCCCAGCAGCGCGACTTCCTGGCCAACGTCTCCCACGAACTGAAGACGCCGCTGACCAGCCTGATCGGCTTCAGCCAGGCGCTGGTGGACGGCAGCCTGCGCACGGAAGCCGAGAAGAGGCGGGCGGCCGTGGTCCTGCACGAGGAGGCGCGGCGGGTGCTGCGCATGGCGCAGGAGCTGCTGGACCTGGCCCGGGTGGAGTCGGGCCAGATCTCGCTGCACGTGCAGGCCGTGGACCTGGGCGCGCTGCTGCACCAGGAGCTGGAGATCCTCCGGCCCCGCGCCCGCGAGCGCGAGCTCACCCTCGAGCTGACGGTGCCGGCCTGGGCCCCACCGGTGAAGGCCGACCCCGAGCGCCTGCACCAGATCCTGGACAACCTCCTCGACAATGCGGTCAAGTACGCGCCCCCCTCGGCCCGGGTGTCGGTGCAGGTCAGCGCCGAGGCCGGGGAGGTGGTGACCTCGGTGCTGAACCCGGTCGGCGACCACCCTCCGAATCCGGAGCGCATGTTCGACCGCTTCTACCGGGCCGACCCCTCGCGGTCGGCCGCCGCCGGCGGGGTCGGCCTGGGGTTGGCGATCAGCCGCCAGCTGGCGGTGGCCCAGAAGGGGCGGCTGTGGGCCGACTTCACAGACGCCGGCGACCTGCGCCTCCGCCTGGCCCTGCCCGCAGCGGGGGAACGAAGGCCGGCGCAGGCCCGCGCCAGCTAAAGATCGCGGAGGAAACCCTCATGGTTTCCCCCGCGGACCCTCCTTCCTTCGACGGGCTCCAGGGATTGCAAAGGCGGCAAAGCCGCCTTTCCTGGACAGCCGGTGGCTTCCTTGTCCTTAGGAAAGGGCCAGCGTGACCGGGTTCTCCAGCAGCCGGCGCACCTCGGCCAGGAACTCGGCCGCCTCGGCGCCGTAGACCACCCGGTGGTCGACCGAGGCGGTCATCCGCATCACCTTGCCGGGCCGGACCTGCCCGTCCTCGACCACG
>DATGVT010000011.1:0-4382 GCA_035300005.1 Candidatus Acidiferrales bacterium | reverse complement strand
CCAGCTCTACGCCGACTACGCGGCCGCGCTGGCCGGGAAGGACAAGCCAAAGCAGAACGCGGCTCTGCAGAGCCTGCAGCAGTGGAGCCGCGACCTGGCGGCCTGGCTGAATGCGGCGGCCGGCCTGCCGACCGACCCGGTGGCGGCCCTGCTGCGCGACCACACCCTGGCGGTGAAGCTGGTCCTGGACGAGGAGGCGGCAGCGGACCAGTTGCACGCGGCGCAGGACCTGCGGGCAGCGGTACTTCAGGTGCGGCCGCTGGCGGACGCTGTCGCGAACGCGACCGTGCGGAAGTTCCCGGGCAGGTTTGCCGGCCCCTCCCCAACTTAGGGGCTGAGTGCGGCGTCCAGGATCTCCAGGCCGGTGTCGGCCTCTTCCGGGGTCAGCACCAGCGGCGGCGAGAGGCGCACCGCCCGGGCGCCGGCGGTGAGCGTCAGCAGGCCGCGCTCGAAGGCCCGCTGCACCACCTGGGCCGCCAGGTCGGGCGTGCGCAGCTCCAGCGCCGCCATCAGGCCCAGCCCGCGCACGTCGGTGATCTCCGGATGCCGCTCGCGCAGCCGCTCCAACCCGCGCCGCAGGTGCTCGCCCACGGCGGCGGCGTTCGCCATCAGCCCGCCCTCGTAGAGGAGGTCCAGGGTGGTCAGCGCGGCCGCGCAGGCGACCGGGTTGCCGCCGAAGGTCGACCCGTGCGAGCCGGGCGGCCAGTTCATCAGCGAGGCCCGGGCGACGAAGGCGCCCAGCGGCAGCCCGGAGGCGATGCCCTTGGCCAGGCAGACGATGTCCGGCTCCACGCCCCAGTGCTCGTAGGCCAGCAGGCGGCCGGTGCGGCCCATCCCGCTCTGCACCTCGTCCGCCACCAGCAGGATGTCGTGGCGCGCCGTGAGCTCCCGAAGCCGGGGCAGGAAGTCGGGCGGCGGGATGAGGTAGCCGCCCTCGCCCTGGATCGGCTCCACGAAGACGGCCGCCACCGACTCCGGCGGCGTGACGGTGGCGAAGAGCTCCTCCAGCCGCTCGATGGTCTCCTCGGTGCTCACGTCCCGGGCGCCGGAAGGGAAGGGTGCGTGGAAGATGCCGCCCAGGAAGGGGGCGAAGCGCCGCCTCTGGGTGGCCTTGCTGGCGGTGAGTGAGAGGGCGCCCATCGTCCGGCCGTGGAAGGCGCCCAGGAAGGCGACGAAGTTGGGGCGGCCAGTGGCGAAGCGGGCGAGCTTGATGGCGCCCTCGATCGCCTCCGCCCCGGAGTTGGTGAAGAAGACCCGGGCCGGGATGCCGGGCAGGATCAGCTGCTCCAGCCGCTCGCCCAGCTCGATCTCCACGCGGTAGTAGAAGTCGGTGCCGGACATGTGCAGGAAACGGCCCGCCTGCTCGCGCACCGCCGCCACCACCTGCGGATGAGCGTGTCCGGTGGCGACGACGGCGATGCCGGCGGTGAAGTCCAGGAAGCGGTTGCCGTCCACGTCGGTCACCCAGCAGCCCTGGCCCCGCTCCATGACGAAGGGGTAGGCGCGGGTGAAGCTGGGCGACATCGAGGCGGCGTCGCGGGCGATCATCTCCGCTGCCCGGGGCCCGGGCAGCCTGGTCTTGATCAGGGGCTTGCGTTGGGCCACGGCGACGGAACTTAGCAGTTTGGCTGCGGAACGATCGTCGAAGCGGCCGGGTTAGGATGCATCCATGCCCAAGGCCGCCACCAGCTTCAGCATCCGACCGGCGACCAGGGATGACCTCCTGGGCGTGGTCGGCATCTACAACTGGGCCGTCAACCAGACCTTCGCGACCATCGACTCCGAGCCGCTCTCGATGGAGGAGGCGCAGACTTGGTGGGACGCGCACATGCGCCGCAACCCGCTGATGGTGGCGGAGGAGGCGGGCGACGTGATCGGGTGGGCGCGGCTGCTGCCCTGGAAGCAGCGCGGCTTCGACATCGTCGAGGACCTGGTCTACGTCGACCCCGTCCACCAGGGCCGCGGCGTCGGCCGCGCTCTGCTGCGCCGCGTCATCGACGAAGCCCGCGACCTCGGCTATCACACGATCGTGGCCTCGGTCGCGACCGACAACAAGGCCGGGCTGAAGCTGCACACGGAGCTGGGCTTCCAGGTCGTCGGCACGCTCAAGGACGCCGCCTACAAGTTCGACCGCTGGATGGACATCACCCTGGTCCAGCGCAACCTCAAGAAGGGGGCCTGACCGACGCCGTTCGCGGCCCTCAACGGCCAGCGTTTCTGCTATCAGGACATCGCCGGACCGGACCCGCCGGTCGTGTTCTCGCATGGCCTCCTGATGGACCACGAGATGTTCGCTCCCCAGGTGGAGCACCTGCGCGGCCGCCACCGCACCGTCACCTGGGACGAGCGCAGCCACGGCCAGACGGAGACCTCGTCCGAGCCGTACTCCTTCTGGGACCTGGCCGAGGACCTGGCCGCCCTGCTCGACCACCTCGGCGTCGGGATGGCGGTGCTGGCCGGCATGAGCCAGGGTGGGTTCATCGGGCTCCGGTTCGCGCTCCGGCATCCCGAGCGCGTGCGCGGCCTGCTCTTCATGGACAGCCAGGCCGGTCCCGAGCCGCCGGAGGCGGTGGCCCAGTACGGGATGATGCGCCAGGTCTGGGAGGAGGACGGCCTGAACGACCAGCTGGCGGAGGCCATCGCCGCCGTCGCCCTGGCGCCGGCCTGGCCCGGGCGGGGGCCCTGGATCGAGAAGTGGCGGCGTCTCGACCGAAGCCGCCTGAGCCAGCCCTGGGACTGCCTGATCCAGCGCGAGGACCTGCACCCGCGGCTGGCCGAGATCCAGGCGCCCGCGCTGGTGGTGCACGGCACCGAGGACGTCGCCATCGACATCGGCCAGGCGGAGCGGCTCTGCGCCGGGCTCCCCGGCTGCCGGAGGCTGGTCCGGGTGGACGGCGCCGGCCACGGCGCCAACCTCACTCATCCGGAGGCCGTCAACCGGGCCCTGGACGAGTTCCTGGCCGGGCTCGGACCGACCCCATAGTGATGGCAGGCCGGACGGCCGCCAGCCGGTCCGGGGTCCGGATCGAGGCCTTCACCGTCGCCTGGATGGCGGTCGAGGCGGCCGTCGCCGTCGGCGCCGGCCTGGCCGCGCGCAGCGTGCTCCTGACCGCCTTCGGCCTCGACAGCGTCATCGAACTGCTGAGCGCGGGCGCCCTGCTCTGGCGGCTGCAGGTCGAGGCAGCGGGTGGCGACCAGCAGCGGGTCGTGGCAGCCGAACGGCGGGTGGTGCGGGTCTCGGCGGTCCTGCTGGTGCTGCTCTGCGCCTACGTGGTGGTCACGGCGGCGCTGGGCCTGGTCCTGCGCGTGCAGCCGGAAGGGTCTGTCCTCGGCCTGGTGGTGGCGGCCGCCGCGGTGGTCGTGATGCCGCTGCTGGCCTGGCGCAAGCGCGGGGTCAACCGAACTCTGGAAAGCGCCGCGCTGCGGGCCGACATCGTGGAGACGCTCACCTGCGCCTACCTGGCCGGCGCGACCCTGGTCGGGGTCGGCCTGAACCTGGTCCTCCACTGGTGGTGGGCCGAGTACCTGTGTGCGCTGGCGCTGCTGTGGTGGCTGGCCCGGGAGGCGTGGGAAACGGTCCAGGCCGCCCGCGATTAACACGGCCTTTCGGTAACTTTACCCGTAGCGCACGAGCCGGATTCGAAGCTGAATTTCTCGCGTTAATGGCTCGCAATTTGAACTCGAATCCGGTACAATTCGAACATGCGTTCGGATGTCAAAGAGCGCACTGAAGAGCTGCTTCAGGCCCTCGATCAGGACCCTGCCGCCAGCCTCGAAGACGTCGTCTTTCTGAACCGTTTCAAGGACCGTCTGGAGGCGCGCATCGTGCGCGGTCTGCGGGAGGTCGACCGGACCAGGGCCTGGCAGGCAGAGGGCGCGACCAGCCTCCCCGCCTGGCTGCGCTGGCGCTGCCGGCTTTTGCCCGGCCAGGCGGCCGAGAAGGCGGCTCTGGCGCGCCACCTGGACCAGCTGCCCCAAACCTCGAAGGCATTGAGCGACGGGCGCATCGGCTACCAGCACGCGGCCGAGATCGCGCGCACAGCGGAGCTGATCGGCGCCGAGCCGGTGCGCCGCCAGGAGGCGGTGCTGGTGAAGGCGGCGCGGGACCTCGACCCCCACCGCTTTCGCTACGTCACCCGCCACCTGCGCTACTGCGAGGACCCCGACGGCAGCCTCAAGGAGGAGAACGAGAACCACCGCCAGCGCTGGCTCACATTCAGCCAGACCTGTAACGGCGAGTTCCACCTGGAGGGCCGGCTGGACGCCGAGGGCGGCGCCATCGTGCAGACGGCGCTGGAGAGCTACCTGCAGCCGGTGGATGCTGGCGATTGCAGGCTTCCTTCCCAACGACGGGCGGACGCGCTGGTCGAGCTGGCCCGCCA
>DATGVT010000010.1:0-1679 GCA_035300005.1 Candidatus Acidiferrales bacterium | reverse complement strand
CCCCAGGCTGGGCGGGAAGGGGTCGGTGACGACGGCGGCGCCTCGCCCGCGCAGCCGGAAGCAGCCGTGGCCGAGCCAGGTCAGGTCCAAGTCGATCTCCTTCTTGTCTACATGCTGGTCTACATGCGGTCGGGGGCGCTGACGCCGATCAGCTCCAGGGCCTTTTTGAGGACGCCGCGGGCGGCCCGGCAGAGCTCCAGGCGGGCCCGGGTCAGCTCCGGATCATCCACCACCACCCGCTGGGACCAGTCGCGGTTGCCCGCCTGGTAGAAGCCGTGCACCCGATCAGCAAGCCCGTTCACGTAGTAGGGAAGACGGTGCGGCTCCAGCAGCCGGGCCGCCTGCTCGACCGTCTCCGGCCAGAACGCGATCTCCCGGGCCAGGTCCAGCTCCCACGGCTGCCGGAGCAGGTCCAGAGCCGGCTTCTCCGGCAGGTCGCGGCGCTCGGCGGCGAACGGCTCCAGGTTGGCCAGCCGGGCGTGCGCGTACTGCGCGTAAAAGACCGGGTTCTCGTTGCTCTGGGAGACCGCCAGCTCGAGGTCGAACTCCATCATCGCGTCGGGCGAGCGCAGCAGGTAGAAGTAGCGCACGGCGTCCGGACCCACGCGGTCGACAAGCTCCTCGAGGGTCACGAACCGGCCCTGGCGCTTCGACATCCGCCCCTCCTTCAGGTTGACGACCTGGTGGAGGATGATCACCAGACGGTCGGGGTCGATGCCGAGGGCGGCGCAGCCCGCCTTCAGGCGGGGCGCGTGCCCATGGTGGTCGGCCCCCCAGACCTCGATCACCCGCTGGAAGCCGCGCCTCTCGAAGCGGCTCAGCAGGTAGCCGAAGTCCGAGGCCAGGTAGGTGGGCTCGCCCGACTTGCGGATCAGGACCCGACCCTCCTCCTCCTCGCCCGCCTCCTCGCCGGCCTTCTCGTCGATTGGTGGCGCGAACCAGACCGCCCCGTCCCGGTCCTTCAGGAAGCCGGCCTCGCGCAGCCGGGCCAGGGCCTGCTGGCCCAGGTCCTGGTTCCAGATCTCGCTCTCGAAGAACCACTCGTCGTAGCGGATCCGAAGCCGGCCCAGCAGCTGCTGGTACTGCTCGATCATGCGCTCGATCCCGAAGCGCCGGAGGGCGTCCGCCGTCGCCGGTAGCCCTCGCTCGCGCGCCTCCTCGGCGATCGGTTTGACGTACTCGCCCTGGTAGCCGCCCTCGGGCGGCTTCTCGCCCTGGTAGCGGGCCAGGATCGACTCTCCGAACTTCTTGGCCTGCGTGTTCTGGTCGTTGACGTAGTACTCGCGCTGGACCCGGTGGCCGGTGAACTCGAGCAGCCGCGCCAGGGAGTCGCCCAGGATCGCCCCCCGGCCGTGGCCGACGTGGAAGGGGCCGGTGGGGTTGGTGCTCAGGAACTCGACCTGGACCTTCTGGCCGCCGCCCACGCGGCTGCCGCCGTACTCGGGGTCGGCCGCGACTCCGGCCACCAGCGCCCGCAGCCACTCCGGGGTGAGGCGGAAGTTGACGTAGCCGCCCAGCGCCTCAGCGCTGACCCCAGGGATCCGGACGCTGGTGGCCACCTCGGCCGCGATCTCCGGCGGCGGCCGCCGCAACGAGCGTGCGCGCTTCAGGCCGACCGGGGAGGCGTAGTCACCGTGCGCGGGATTCCTGGCCCGGGCCAGCTCCAGGTCCGGGAGGTC
>DATGVT010000009.1:0-2566 GCA_035300005.1 Candidatus Acidiferrales bacterium | reverse complement strand
TGGAAGATGATCCCGACCTGGCCGCGGACCGCGCTCGCCTCCCGAACCACGTCGTGGCCCGCGATCCGCACACTGCCCGAGGTCGGCGAAAGGGTCGTGGTCAGGATCGAGATGGTGGTCGTCTTGCCGGCGCCGTTGGGCCCCAGGAGCGCGAAGAACTCGCCGCTCTCGACGTCGAAGCTGATGCCGTCGACGGCGTTCGAGGTCCCCTTCCGGTAGCGCTTGACGAGGTCTCTGACCGCGATCACCGCCGCCATCGGGACGCAAGCCTAGAACAGGGCAGGCGTTAGACGCTGAGGGGGTGATCGCACCCGGATGATCTTCCAGATCTCGGCCATGCCCAGCGGCAGGCTGATCGGCCGGTTCGACGACGAGGGGCAGGCCTGGGCCGCCATTCGGCGCCTGGTCGAGCGTCGCGGAGCCGCCTACCTGAACCGCCTGGTGCTGACCCGGCAGGACCCGGTCGGCCACACCCGGCTGCTGGCGGCGGGCGGCGAGCTGATGAAGGCGCTGCCGAGCAAGGCCTGAGGCCCCCTTCGGGGCTCCAACTCGATTCACCCGGCCTTAATGCACATAGGCTTAGGATGGTCTGGCGAGCGCCGCCGCCCGGCGCTCGGCGGTGGGGATTTCAGGAGGATTCAGCGCATGGCCAAGACCACGACTCCGGTCAAGACGACCCCGGTATGGGTCGACATGAGCGTCGCTGACGCGGGCGCCGCCATCACGTTCTATTCGAAGCTGTTCGGCTGGAAAGGCGAGCCCTCCTCGGACCCGGCCTACGGCGGCTACGCCGTCATGAAGCTGGGGGAGAAGGACGTCGCCGGCATCGGGCCGGCCCAGCAGCCGGGCCAGCCCGCCGCCTGGTCCGTCTACATCGGCACTGACGACGCTGACGCGATCGCCACGAAGGTCGAGGCGGCCGGCGGCAAGGTCGTCGCGCCCCCGTTCGAGGTCGGGGATCTGGGCCGGATGGCCGTGTTCCAGGATCCAGGTGGGGCCTTCATCTCGGTCTGGCAGCCGGCGAAGATGGCGGGAACCCAGGTCAGCGGCAAGCCCAACAGCCCCGGCTGGTGGGAGCTCAACGCTCGTGGCGTCGACGAGGTGAAGCCCTTCTATACAAAGGTCTTCGGCTGGACCGAGAAGACTTCCAAGGGCGAGCAGGGGCACCCGCCCTACACCGAGTTCCAGCTCGGCGGGCACAGCATCGCGGGAGCGATGGAGATGGCGGAGATGGTGCCGGCCGAGGTGCCCAACCACTGGCTGGTGTACTTCTCGGTGGCGGACGTGGACGCCGCCACGAAGACGGCGTCCGAGCTGGGAGCCCGGGTTGCCATGCAGCCGATGGACTATCCCGGCGGCCGCTTCTCGGTAGTGATCGACCCCCAGGGCGCGGCGTTCGGATTGATGTCGAGCTAATCCCCGCAAGAAGGGAGGAGCGCGGGAGGGCCCGGGCCGCAAGGCTCGGGCCCTTCCCTTCCAGTACCAGGCGAGGAAGACCTTCGGGCCTCCAGCCTAGGCGAGCACTACAAAGATCTCGGTTCCGGCCAGGGTGTCGACCTGAAAGCCGTAGCAGCTGGCGGCGCCGGTCCCAACTCCATGGCGCACCTTCCAGAAGCCCCACCCAGGGGCCGTCGGCCCGTCGGAAGGGGGCTGATTCGCCGGCAGCACCATCTCCGAGTGGAGCTGCACGAGCTTGCCTTCGATGACGTCTGTTCCCACGACCGCCCCGGCGGCGAAACGGCCGGTGTAGACGACCTTGAACGGCCCGTCGAGCGTCTGGGCGCGGATCAGCGCCGGCCCCCGCAAGCTGGGATCGGAGTAGATGTCGACGTCGTGGTAGGTGGCCTTCGCGGTGACGATGGTGCGCCCGTGATACCCGTAGATCGGGCCGTTCCCGAACACCAGCATGGGCGAGCGGTAGAGGGCGGCCGTCGAACCCGGCAGCCAGGGGCGGATCTCGGTGTATGGCCCTACCGGGCAACTCCCGTCGGCAGGCAGCGGCGGCAGGGCCAGAGGCCGTGCCTCCAGCTGCGCCACCTCCGCCTGCTCGGCCGTTGTCAGGCCACCAGGATTGCCCTGCGAGCCGCTGTCCCGGACCAGGCGGCCGAGCACGACCATGGAGACGAGTACGGCCAGGATGACGGCGCCCGCCGCCAGCCTGAGCGCCTGGGCGGGCAGTCCCCGAACCCAAGGCTGCCTGTCGGCCTTGCTCGTTCGCGGCCTCGAGAGCACCCGCGCCACGACCCGTCCCTCGATGCCCGGGCGCGGTGCCAGGCGGGCGTTCTCCAGGGCCAGCGCCTGCCGCAGATCGTGGATCTGGTTCACAGCTCCTCCTCGGTGAGTTCGATCCGAAGGCGGCGCAGGGCACGGTGGATGCGTGAGCGAGCTCCGGTTGCCGTGAGGCCGAGGGCGTCACCCACCTCACGGCTGGTCATGTCCTCGTAGAAGCGCAGGAAGATGGCGGCTCGTTCCTCGGGGCGGAGCCGCCGGAGGGCGCTCACCAGGTCGGCGTGCCGGTCGCTGCCCTCGGCCGGGCCGGGCAGGGCCGCCTCCGGCTTCGCCAGTC
>DATGVT010000008.1:0-3844 GCA_035300005.1 Candidatus Acidiferrales bacterium | reverse complement strand
TGCACGTCCCTCGACGCGTGCCCGACGGGCAGGTTGAGAGCCTCGAAGTTGTACCAGTCGGTCTCGATCTCGGGGCCTTCTTCGACCGAGTAGCCGATCCGCTCGAAGATGACCTCCAGCTCCCGCCGGACCTGGCTTAGAACGTGGGCGTGGCCGCGCCGCAGCAGCGGCGCCGGGAACGTGACGTCGATCGCCTCGGTCTCCGCCAGGTCGGCGAGCCGGGCGCCGGCCAGCTCCTGGGCGCGGGCCGCCAGGGCCGCCTCCAGGGCTCGCTTGGCCTGGTTGGCGGCCGCGCCGACCGTGGGCCTCTCCTCCGGGGCAAGCTTGCCCAGGCTCGAGAGCAGGCCGGCCAGAGGGCCCTTGCGGCCCAGAAACTGGACCCGGATCCGCTCCAGCTCGGCGGGGTCCCGCGCGGCCCCGATCGCCTCCAGCGCCCGCTTCTGGATGGCCTCGACGTCGCCGCTCACGCCACCTTCCGCCGCCGGATCTCGAAGAGCAGGACCGCGGCCGCGGCGGCCACGTTCAGCGACTCCACGCCGTCCGCCATCGGGATGGTCACCAGCTGCAGCCCACCGCGCCGGAGGCCGTGGGCCTCGCTGCCCAGCACCAACAGCTCGGCCAGCTCGACCGCAGACTCGTCCAGCGGGCGGCCCCCCTCGGCGGCGGCGCCGAAGCCGCGCAGGCCGTCGAGGTCGCTCCACGCCGCGCGGGCCACCCGCAGCCTGAAGACGTTGCCCGCCGAAGCCCGGACGGCCTTGGGCCCGTAGGGATCGGCGGTGCCCTCCAGCACGGCCAGCGCCGGCGCGCCCGCCGCTGCCGCGGTCCGGCAGATGGTCCCCACGTTGCCCGGGTCCTGGACCCCGTCGAGCACGACCAGCGGCCAGCCGGCCGAACGGGCGGCGGCCAGGCACTCGGCCGGCGACGACTCGGGCGCCGCGGCCACGGCCAGCACGCCTTGCGGAGTGACCGTCTGGCTCAGGCTGCGGAAGAGGCCGCGGGCGAGCGTGACCCGGCCGGCGGCGGGTGCGTCGAAGGCGTCACCCTCGCGCACGGCCAGCAGCTGCAGGTGGACGCCGGCGGCCACCGCCTCCGCGACCACGCGCGGACCTTCCAGGAGGGCCAGGCCTGGCGGGCGCCGGCTGGCAAGGCGGCGCAGCTTTCTGGCCACCTCGTTATCCGGGCTCGTTATCGGCTGATCAGAGGCTGTTCTTGGCAACCTCCACCAGCCGGGCAAAGGAGCCGCTGTCGCGCACGGCCAGGTCGGCCAGCACCTTGCGGTCGATCTCTACTCCGGCCTGGCGAAGGCCGTGCACGAATCGGTTGTAGGGCAGCCCGGACTGCCGGGCCGCCGCGTTGATGCGGGCGATCCATAGCTGCCGCATCTCCCGCTTCCGGCGCCGGCGGTCGCGGAAGGCGTAGGCGAGGGCGTGCAGCACCGCCTCGTTGGCGGGCCGGAAGAGGAGCTTCTTGGAGAGCCGGAAGCCCTTGGCCCGCTCCAGGATGGAGCGGTGCCGGCGGTGGGCGGGGACTCCGCGCTTGACGCGTGCCATCGTTTAGACGCCCAGCGCCCGGCGCACGGCCTTGCGGTCGGCCGTCGAGACGGGTTGCGCGATCTCGTAGTTGCGCTTGCGGCTCTTCTGCTTGTGCTCCAGCAGGTGGCTCTTCCAGGCGTGCGCGCGCACCAGCTTCCCCTGGCGGGTGACGCGCACGCGCTTGGCGATGCCCTTGCGGGTCTTGAGCTTAGGCACTGGCCTGCGGAGCCTCCCGGGCCTGCTTGTGGGTGGGCGCCAGGATCATGAACAGGTTGCGGCCCTCGAGCAGCGGCTGGCGCTCGACGACGGCGATTTCCTTGGCCGCGTCGGCGACGCGGTCAAGCAGCCGCCGGCCGATCTCCTGGTGGACCATCTCCCGGCCCCTGAACATGATCGTGACCTTCACCTTCTCGCCTTCTTCGAGGAACTGCTTCACACCCCTGAACTTGGTCTGGAAGTCGTGCTCCGCCACCTTCGGCCGCAGCTTCATCTCCTTCAGCTTGATGACGTTCTGCTTCCGCCGCTGGTCCTTCTCCCGCTTGATGGTCTCGTACTTGAAGCGGCCGTAGTCCAGCAGCTTGCAGACTGGCGGGCTGGCCTGGGGTGCCACCTCCACGAGGTCGAGGCCTTTCTCGTTTGCCAGCCTCAGCGCAGCTTCCAGGGAAAGGACCCCCAGCTGGTTCTGGTGGTCGTCGATCAGCCGCACTTCCTGGGCGCGGATCTGCTCGTTGATCCGCAGCTCCTTAAACGGGATGAGCCGTCACCTCAATGCAGTCCAGTGTTGTGTGCTTCCTCCTCAAAAAAATTCGCGGACAGCGAAGGCCGTCCGCATTCCGAACCTCTTCGACGTTCTCGAGGTGAGGGGCGGGCCCCTTCTTCAGGTGGCGAATCCTACCAGCAACGTAACCGCGAACGCTACGCTGCGGTTCGAGATCAGAGAGTGAGGGCACTCACCTTCTTGCTGGCAGTCGTCGCCGGTCTCGCGCTGGCCTGCGACGGCCAGCACGCGGCCGCCCCGACACCCTCGCCGAGCGCCTCGGCCTCGCCCAGCCCGGCGGCTTCGCCGAGCCCGTCGGCCGCGCCCTCGCCCACTCCGCGCGCCGGGCCGTCGTTGGCAGTGCTCGTCAACCCCCTGCCCAGCGGCCAGTACGTGATCACTCTGATCGGGAACGACGGCCGGGTGCCGGCCACGGCGCGGGCGAATCAGCGCACGCAGATCTCGGGCCCGGCCGCGGTCGCCACACCGATGCCCGAGGTGGCGACCTCGCTCGCGCGCGTCTACTACCTGGACGGGGACGCCGACCTGCACTACCTGGCCGCCGACGGCAGCACGGGCCTGGCCGCCCGCCTCGCCGGCTCCACCCAGGTGCACGCCGGCTTCGCCGTCAGCCCCGACGACCGCCGGCTGGCGGTCTCGTTGATCGACTACTCGCACAGCCCGGCGACGGTGCAGCTCTACGTGGGCGACCTCGACGGTGGCAACCGGAGCGCTCTCTTCACCTCCAGCACCGAGTACCTGTGGCCGGTGGGCTGGCATGACGGCAACCTGGTCGTGGCGGCGGGGCCGGCCTACGTCCAGAACGCGGCCGCCAACCCGTACAACGCGTTCAACGGGTACCTGCTGCTGGACCCCGCGAACGGCAGCCTCGTAACCACCATCAAGCCAGGCTGCACCCTGACCGGGCCACTCTCCGCCGCCGGCAGCGCCTGCTCCAGCCAGTCGGTCAGCGCGGTGACCTGGCAGGGCGCGGCCGAGATCTACGGCCCGGCCCCGACCGGCCTTGCGCTGGGGGCGCTCTCGCCCGACGGGCTCCGGATCGCGGTCTGCTGCGACGAGACCGGCCGGGTCTTCATCCTGGTGAAGCCGGCCGTCGCCGGCAGCGTGCAGGCTTCCCCCACCCCGCTCCACGACCGCCAGGTCGGTTGGGTCGACGACACTCATCTCGTCCAGGGCGGCGGCCCGCAGCAGCAGGTCGTTATCTACGACACTGGGTCGGGGGCAATCATCCCGGTCGCGGCTGAGGGCCAGGTGGTGGCGCGGCTGCCGGGTGGTTTCTAGGCCGGTCCGCGGAGGCGGTCAGCGGCCGAACCTCGGCCCCTCCCCACCCTCCCCGCAAGCGGAGAGGGACGCTAGCGGGAGCGGGCCCCGACCTCCCCCACCACCCGCGCAATGAAGTCCTCCAACCCCTCGTCCGACTGCTCGCCCGCACGGTTGCGCACCGACACCCGACCCGCCTCCGCCTCCCGCCCACCGACCACGGCCATGTAAGGCACCTTCTGCCCCTGGGCGTCGCGGATCTTCCGCTGCATCC
>DATGVT010000007.1:0-1627 GCA_035300005.1 Candidatus Acidiferrales bacterium | reverse complement strand
TGGAACCTGCCGCTGGACGCCTCCGCCGAGCAGGTGGCCGCCCATCCCGCCTGTGACCTGGTCATGGTCTTCGACCGCCCGGGCCCGCCGCCGCCGGTGCCGCCCGGCTGGGCGGAGACCAAGCGGACGTCGGAATACCTGCTGGCCCGCTCGTCCCTCCCCGCTTGCGGGGAGGGTAGGGAGGGGACTTAGTCGCCCCGGACCGCCAGCGCCACCGCCAGCCCGGCCAGCGCCGCCGTCTCCGCCCGCAGGTTCCGCGGCCCCAGGCCGAGCACGCGGTC
Organism: Candidatus Acidiferrales bacterium; assembly: GCA_035300005.1. Classification (GTDB taxonomy): domain Bacteria; phylum Chloroflexota; class Dormibacteria; order Dormibacterales; family Dormibacteraceae; genus DATGVT01. Next base: position 1,346 of record DATGVT010000007.1, on the reverse strand, counting down.
GCCGGCCAGCGCCGCCTCGGAGTCGGTCCAGCCGCCCTCAGGGCCCACGAAGAGCGTCAGGTCGCGCGGCTGCGCCAGCTCCGCCAGCCGCCGCGGCGAGCCGGGCTGGAGCAGATAGGGCTCCTCGGCCCGCCCCCAGGCTGCCGCCGGCGGAAAGGGGCCCTCTACCTCCGGCACCCGCAGCCGGCCGGCCAGCATGGCCGCCTCCCGGCAGATGCCGGCCCAGCGCTCGGGCTTGGACGCGCGGGCGATGCTGCGCTCGGCCTGCACCAGGAGGAAGGCATGGGCGCCCAGCTCGGTACCGCGAGCCAGCACCTGCTCCAGCGCCGCCGCCGGCAGCATCGCCACCGCCAGCGTCACCCGGCCCACGGGCTCCGGCCGGTGCTCGCGCTCGAAGACCACGCTCCCGATCACCAGCCCGGGGCTGACACTCTCCAGGCGGACCCGCAGGAGCCGGCCCTCGGGCTCGACCACGCTGATCTCCTCCCCCACCCTCGCCCTCAGTGAAAGGGCGAGGTGCCGGGCGTCCCCGCCTTCGATGAGCACGCGCTCGCCCTCCCGCCGGCCGAAGAAGTGGGGCAACTCAGGCGGCGACGGCGGCCGGCATCGGTTCCAGGTCGAAGCGCCGATAGGCGAGCGTCCAGTAGGTCGAGAAGTAGGCGTTGCCGGCGCCGGCCACCAGCAGGGTCACGGCCAGGAAGGTCAGCCCGGCCAGGATGCTCGTCACCACCAGGCCGGGGACGTGGGCGGCCAGGTAGCCCGCGAAGACCAGGCCGGCCAGGGGCAGCGCGGCGACGATCAGCAGCAGGGCCACCACCAGGCCGGCCGCCAGAGAGATCCCGACGTAGATCAGCCAGGTCAGCGCGATGCGCCCGAGGCGGCGGCCGAGGAGCCTGAAGCCGGCGGCGAGCCCGCGCAGCGGCCCCAGGCCGTCCAGGGCCACCGCCCGGGCAGCCAGCCGGAGCACCACGTCCAGCACAATCGCGATCGGGATCAGGAGCAAGCCGACAGCCACGCCGATCACCACCGCCGCGCCCACGCCTGCGTAGTTGCCGGCCAGGTAGGAGCCGATGCCCGCCGCCGCCAGGCCGATGAACACGGCCAGCACCAGCAGACCGTAGGCCAGCCCCAGCAGCTTGAGACCGAACATCCGCCCGAAGGCCGAGACCCCAAAGCTCAAGGCAGGCCCGAGGGAGAACGGCCGCTCGGCGTCGTGCTCGGCGCTGGCGCGGATCAGCGCGGCCTGCGTCACCGCTGCCAGGGCGGTCAGCAGTACGAACAACAGCAGCAAGGCGAGGAGAGCGAGGATGACCAGGCCCAGGTTGTCCTGCAGCCAGGCCAGGCCG
>DATGVT010000006.1:0-3958 GCA_035300005.1 Candidatus Acidiferrales bacterium | reverse complement strand
GTGCTCTTCGTGGGCACCAAGAAGCAGGCCCAGGAGACGATCCAGACCGAGGCCGTCCGCTGCGGCATGTACTTCGTCAACCGGCGCTGGATGGGTGGCATGCTCACCAACTTCCAGACCGTCCGCAAGCGGATCGACCGCCTGCAGGACCTGCGCAAGATGCAGCAGGCCGGCCAGTTCGAGACCATGACCAAGAAGGACGCCAAGAAGCTGCAGGACGAGCTGGACCGGCTGATGTTCCACTTCGACGGCATCGCCGACATGCGGCGGCTGCCGGGTGCCATGTACGTGGTCGACCCGCGCAAGGAGAACATCGCGGTCACGGAGGCCAACCGGCTGAAGATCCCGGTGGTCGCGGTCACCGACAGCAACTGCGACCCCGACCAGATCCAGTACGTGGTTCCGGGCAACGACGATGCCATCCGGGCCGTCAAGCTGATCACGGCCAAGGTCGCCGACGCCTGCCTGGAGGGCCGCCAGCAGGCCGAGGCCCGCGGCGAGCTGCTGCCGCCGGTCGAGGAGCGCGAGTTCCTGGAGACGCCGCGCTACGAGCTGATCGAGGAGTACCTGGAGGACGAGGAGGACTACCTGCCGCAGGTCTCGGAAGACGAGTTCTTGGGTCGCGGCGAGGAGGAAGAAGGACGCTGATGGCAGTGTCCATGGAGCAGGTCAAGCAGCTGCGCGAGCAGACCGGCGCCGGCATGATGGACTGCAAGAACGCGCTCGAGGAGACCGGCGGCGACCTGCACAAGGCGACCCTGGTCCTGCGCGAGAAGGGCCTCGCCAAGGCCGCCTCCCGCGTCGACCGGACGACCAGCCAGGGCGTGGTCGAGGCTTACTTGCACCGCACCAGCCCGGACTACCCCCCGCAGCAGGGGGTGCTGATCGAGGTCAACTGCGAGACCGACTTCGTGGCCAAGACCGACGAGTTCCGCAAGCTCGCCTACGAGCTCGCCCTGCACATCGCGGGCGCCCACCCGCGATGGGTGGGCGTGGAGGAGGTGCCGGAGGAGCTGGTCGCGGAGGAAAAGGCGCTCTACCGGCGCCAGGCCGAACAGGAGGGCCGGCCGGCGGCCGCGCTGGAGAAGATCGTGGCCGGGCGGCTCCATAAGTTCTACGAGCAGAACTGCCTGCTGGAGCAGGTCCACGTGCGCGACGGCGAGACCAGGATCAGGGACCTGATCGCCGGCTACGTGGCGAGGCTGCAGGAGAACATCACGGTGCGCCGCTTCGCCCGCTTTAACATCAAAGAGCCCTGAGCACGAACGCAGGCCCGGAGGAGCGCCGACCCCGCTACAGCCGCGTGCTTCTCAAGCTCAGCGGCGAGGCGCTGGGCGGCAAGCGGGACTACGGCATCGACCTCGACGTCGTGCAGACGATCGCCGGCCAGGTCAAGCGGGTGCACGAGCTGGGCGTGCAGGTGGCGCTGGTGGTGGGCGGCGGCAACATCTTCCGCGGCCTGGCCGCCAGCGAGCGCGGCTTCGACCGCGCCACCGGCGACTACATGGGGATGCTGGCGACGGTCATCAATGCGCTGGCCCTCCAGGACGCCCTGGAGCGGCTGGGCATCCAGGCGCGGACGATGACGGCCATCCAGATGCCCCAGGTGGCGGAGCCGTACATCCGCCGGCGGGCGGTGCGGCACCTGGAGAAGGGCCGCGTAGTCATCCTGGCCGCCGGCACCGGCAACCCCTACTTCACGACCGACACCACCGCCGCGCTGAGGGCGGTCGAGATCGAGGCCGACGTCATCCTCAAGGCGACCAAGGTCGACGGCGTCTACACGGCCGACCCCATGCGCGACCCCACGGCCCAGAAGCTGACCCGCCTCGACTACCTGGAGGTCCTGAACCGCGGCATCGAGGTGATGGACAACACGGCCCTCACCCTCTGCATGGACAACGACGTCCCCATCGTCGTCTTCGACCTCCTGCGGGAGGGGAACATCGAGCGCGTCATCCTGGGCGAGGAGATCGGCACTCTGGTCGGCTCGCGGGCGTGATCGACCCCATCCTCCGAGAGGCGGAGTCGAAGATGCGCAAGTCGATCGAGTTCTTCCAGAACGAGCTGGCTCTGATTCGGACCGGCCGGGCCAACCCGGCTCTGCTCGAAAAGGTGATGGTGCCCTACTACGGCACGCCGGTCCCGCTCAACCAGCTGGCGCAGATCAGCGCGCCCGAGCCCCGGCTGCTGCTGGTGCAGGTCTACGACCGCAGCCAGCTGGGGGCGGTGGAGAAGGCGATCCGCTCCGGCGAGATGGGGCTCAACCCGGCCAACGACGGCCAGGTCATCCGGGTGCCGATCCCGCCGCTGACCGAGGAGCGCCGGCGCGAGTACGTGCGCCTGGTTCGGCAGGAGGCGGAGGAGGGCCGGGTCGCGATCCGGAACGTGCGCCGGGACGAGGCGCACCGTATCCACGAGCTGGAGAAGGGGCACGAGGTGCCCCAGGACGAGGGCAAGCGGGCGCTGGAGCGGCTGCAGAAGATCACCGACGCCAGCGTCGGCCAGATCGACGCGCTGGCGGCGCGCAAGGAAGCCGAGGTGATGGAGGTCTAATCACCCCCCTCAGCACTTGAGCACAGCCAGCGACTCGGTCCCGCGTCACATCGGAATCATCATGGACGGCAACGGCCGCTGGGCCCGCCGCCGCAACCGCCCCGCCAGCTTTGGCCACCGCGCCGGCGTGCGCGCCATCAAGCGCGTCCTGGAGGCGTGCGAGGAGCTGGGCGTGGACGTCCTCAGCATCTACGCCTTCTCGACCGAGAACTGGGCCCGCCCGCGGCCTGAGGTGCGGGCCCTGATGCGCCTCTTCCACGAGACGATGACCCGCGAGATCGACGAGATGCACCGCCGGGGAGTGCGGATCGTCTTCAGCGGCCGCCAGGACGGGCTCTCGCCCCGGATGCGGCAGCGCATCCAGGAGGCGGTCGACCGGACGGCGGCCAACCGGAAGGGGGTCCTGAACGTCTGCCTCAACTACGGCGGCCGGGCCGAGGTCGTGGACGCCGTCCGGAGGCTGGTGGCCGAGGGCGTGCCGGCCGAGCGAGTGGACGAGGGCGAGGTGGCGGGCCGCCTCTACCATCCGGAGCTGCCGGAACCCGACCTGATCATCCGGACCGCCGGCGAGCACCGCATGAGCAACTTCCTGCTCTGGCAGTCGGCATACTCGGAGATCCACGTCAGCGAAACGCTGTGGCCCGACTTCGGCGTTGAGGATCTGAGGCATGCGATCGCCGACTACCAGGGCCGGGTCCGCCGCTTCGGCGGCCGCCCCACCGCGGAAGCCTAGAGCCTTGCCGCGGCTGAGCCCGCTCACCGTCCGGATCCTGAGCGGGGCGGTGATCCTGCTGGCCGTGATGGGCCTGGTCATCGCCGGCATCTACGGGGTCTACACGCTGGTGCTGGTCCTTGGCGGGCTCGCGCTCTGGGAGTTCCGGGACCTCTCCGATCACATGGGCTCGCGGGCGCCCAGCTGGCTGCTCTACCCGCTGGGCGCCTACTTCGCCTTCAGCGGCACGCTGCTGAAGGAGGTCAGCGTCGGCCTCGTCCTCTCGCTGGCGCTGGTGGTCGGCTTGGCCGCCTTCCTCTTCCTGCCCGGCCGCCGCCAGGGCCTGGGGCGCTGGGCGATGGGGATGGCGGGGGCGCTTTACATCGGCATGCCCTTCAACTACTACCTGCTGCTCTACTCGACGCAGAACGGCCTGGCCTGGGTGCTGTTCACGATCTTCGCGGTGGTCGCCAGCGACAGCGGCGCGCTGCTGGTCGGGATGCGGCTGGGCCGCACCCCGTTCTTCGCCAACATCAGCCCCAAAAAGACGCTGGAGGGCGCGATCGGGGGCGTGCTCGCGGCCGTGCTGGTGATGGTGACCGGGGCCTTCGGGGTGCTGGGCCTGCATCCGCTGCACGCGGTCGTGCTGGGGGTCCTGATCGGCGTCTCGGCCGAGGCCGGGGACCTGGT
>DATGVT010000005.1:0-2402 GCA_035300005.1 Candidatus Acidiferrales bacterium | reverse complement strand
TACAACGTCGTCGAGGACGAGCCGATGTCGCTGGCCGAGTTCCTCCGCTGCCTGGCCAGCTCTGCCGGCGCGCCGGCGCCTTCCTCGGTGCCCGCCTTCCTCTTCGGGCTCTCAGCGCCCTACGTGAAGCTCCTGCTGGTCGACAGCCGGATCGTCCTCTCCAACCAGAAGGCCCGCGCCGAGCTGGGCTGGGCTCCGTCCAACCGGAGTCCGCGCGAGGCCCTGGCCCGCTAATCGCGGCTACCTTATCCACGTGAGGGTGGTCGTCTGCGACGTCGGGCCGCGCGACGGGCTGCAGAACGAGGAGCGAATCCTGGACCCGGAGGTGCGGGCCGAGCTCTGCCGGCGGCTGGCCCGGGCCGGCCTGCCCAGGATCGAGGCGGCCAGCTTCGTCAACCCGCGCCTGGTGCCGCAGATGGCGGGCGCCGAGGAGGTGCTGGCTACGCTCGGCCGGCCGCCCGGCGCGGTCGTGGCCGGCCTGGTCCTCAACGAGAGGGGCTACGAACGGGCGCTGGCGGCGGGCGTGGACGAGGTGCACTACGCCTTCGCCTGCACCGACACCTTCGGCCTGCGCAACCAGAACACGACCGTGGAGCAGGGCATCGAGACCGCCCACCGGCTTGTGCGCCGCGCCGGCGCCGACCAAAAGCCGATCACCGTCACCCTGAGCGTGGCTTTCGGCTGCCCCTTCGAGGGTGAGGTGCCCGGGTCTCGCGTCCTGGAGATCGCCGAGCGCGTCATAGCCGAGCCACCGGCCGAGCTCTGCGTTGCCGACACCATCGGGGTCGGGGTGCCGACCCAGGTCCGCGAGCTGGTCGGCGGCGTGCGGGCGCTGGGGGTGACGGCCGGCGCCCACTTCCACAACACCCGCAACACGGGCTACGCCAACGCGCTGGCCGCGCTGGAGGCCGGCGCCGGCGTGCTCGACGCCTCGGTCGGCGGCGCCGGCGGCTGCCCCTTCGCCCCCCGCGCCACAGGCAACATCGCCACCGAGGACCTGGTCTACCTGCTGCAGGGGATGGGGGTCGAAACCGGGATCGACCTCAACGCGCTCATCGAGACCTCGGCCTGGCTGGGCGAGCAGCTGGGCAAGGAGCTGCCCGGCATGGTCGCCCGGGCAGGCGGCTTCGCCCCCATCGCCGGCTAGCGGGCTAAAGCGGGCGGGCGGCGGCCTCCTTGAGTCCGTAGAGCGCGGAGAACTTGCCCCGCACGTAGGCGATCCAGGGCCCGGCCACCAGCGGCCGGCCGGTGACCCGCTCCAGCAGCTCGTTGGGGGTGAACTTGCGGCCGTGCCGGTAGACGTTGTCCCGCAGCCACCCGAGCAGCGTCTGGAATTCGCCCGCCTCGACCTGGCGGTCGAGGTCGGGCAGGTCGCGGCGGATCTTCTCCATCAGCTGCGCCCCGGCCACGTTGCCGAGCGTGTAGCCGTGGAAGCCGCCGAAGGCGCTGCCCGACCAGTGGATGTCCTGCAGGCAGCCCTCGGTGTCGTTGGGAGGCGCGACCCCCAGGTAGGCCTTCATCCGGGCGTTCCACGCTTCGGGTAGGTCCTCCACCCGCAGCCGGTCCTCGAGCAGCTCGTTCTCCAGCTCGTAGCGGACGACGACGTGAAGGTTGTAGGTGACTTCGTCCGCCTCGGTGCGGATCAGCGAGGGCTGCACCTTGTTGACGGCCTTGAAGAAGGCCTCGGCGTCCGCCTTCTTGAGGCTGGGAAAGCGCCGGGCCAGCTCCGGGAAGAAGTGCTTCCAGAAGGGCAGGCTGCGGCCGACCAGGTTTTCCCAGAGGCGCGACTGCGACTCGTGGATGCCGGGGCTGGAGCCGCCCCACAGAGGCGTGCGGTCGAGGTCGCGGCTGATGCCCTGGTTGTAGAGGGCGTGCCCACATTCGTGGATCGAGCTGAAGAGGCAGTAGGGCAGCCAGTCCCGGCGCACCCGGGTGGTGATGCGGACGTCGCCGGGACCGAAGGCGACCGAGAAGGGGTGGGGGGAGAGGTCCTGACGGCCGCGCTGGTAGTCGTATCCCAGCCGGGCGGTCAGCTGGTGGGTGAACTCCAGCTGCTTCTCGGGGTCGAAGTCGCCGAACAGGCAGCGGTCGTCGACGGCGTCCCGGTTGGCGGCGATCTGTTTGACGAGCGGGACGATGGCCGCCTTCAGCTCTCCGAAGAGGCGGTCGAGCTGTTCCGTGGTCAGCCCGGGCTCGGTGCGGTCGGAGAGCGCGTCATAGGGGTGCTTGTCGTAGCCCATGTATTCCGCGAGCTTCTTGCTGAGCTCGACGTTGCGCTTGAGGTGGGGCGCGAAGTGGCCGAAGTCGTTGTCCTTGCGGGCTCTGACCCAGGCCGGGTGGGCGTGAGCCGCGCAGCGCGCGGACTCGGCCACGTGCTCGGGCGGGACCTTGCGCTGCTTCTC
>DATGVT010000004.1:0-2824 GCA_035300005.1 Candidatus Acidiferrales bacterium | reverse complement strand
CCTTCCACGACAAGACCGCGCTGATCTGGGAGGGCGAACCGGGCGAGGTCCGCAAGCTGACCTACGGCGAGCTGGACGTCGAGGTCTGCCGCCTGGCCGGGGCCCTGCAGAAGCTGGGGGTCGAGCCCGGCGACCGGGTCGGGATCTTCCTGCCCATGGTCCCCGAGGTGGCGGTCGCGGCCCTGGCCTGCGCCAAGCTGGGGGCGGTCATCATCCCGCTCTTCAGCGGCTTCGGGCCGCAGGCGGTGGCCACCCGGCTGCAGGACGGGGAGGCGAAGCTGCTGCTCTGCGCCGACGGCTTCCGGCGGCGGGGGAGCGTGGTGGCCATGAAGGAGGTGGCCGACCGGGCGCTGGACAGCTGCCCCAGCGTGCGGCACCTGGTCGTTCTCCGCCACGCGCGCCGCGAGATCCCCTGGACCCACGGCCGCGACCTGGTCTGGGACACGCTGGTCGAGGACGAGCCCGACCGGCTGCCCACCCACCGCCTGGACCCCGAGAGCCCGCTGATGATCATCTACACGTCTGGCACCACCGGGCCGCCCAAGGGCACCCTCCACGTGCACGGGGGCTTCCCGATCAAGACCGCGCAGGACATGGCCCACGGCTTCGACGTCGGGGAGGACGACACCGTCTTCTGGTACACCGACATCGGCTGGATGATGGGCCCCTGGCTCATCTTCGGCACCCTCGCCCTGGGCGCCACCATGGTCCTCTACGAGGGGACGCCCGACTTCCCCGCCCCCGACCGCCTCTGGCGGATGGTTGCCAACCACGGCGTCACCGTCCTCGGCGTCTCCCCCACTCTGGTCCGCGGCCTGATGGGGCACGGCGAGGAGCACCCGCGCCGGCACGACCTCACCTCCCTGCGCGTGCTGGGCGGCACCGGGGAGCCCTGGAACCCGGACCCGTTCCTCTGGTACTTCCGCGAGATCGGCGGCGGGCGCTGCCCGGTCATCAACTACACCGGCGGCACCGAGATCTCGGGCGGGATCCTCTGCGGAAACCTGCTCAGCCCCCTCCGCCCCTGCTCCTTCGCCGGCCCGGTGCCCGGGATCGCCGCCGACGTCGTCGACCCCCAGGGCCGGCCCGTTCGCGGCGAGGTCGGCGAGCTGGTGATCCGGCAGCCCTGGCCGGGCATGACCCGCGGCTTCTGGCGCGATCGCGAGCGCTACCTGCAGACCTACTGGGGCCGCTTCCGAGGCGTCTGGGTGCACGGCGACTGGGCCTACATCGACCCCCGCGACCAGCTCTGGTACGTCCTCGGCCGCTCCGACGACACCATCAAGGTGGCCGGCAAGAGGCTGGGGCCGGCCGAGGTGGAGTCGGTCCTGGTCGCCCACCCGGCGGTCGCCGAGTCGGCCGCGGTGGGGGTGCCCGACGAGCTGAAGGGCGAAGCGCTGGTCTGCTTCGTCATCCTGCGCCCCGGCCGCCCGGCCGGGGAGGCGCTGGCCGAGGAGCTCAAGGACCGGGTGGCTGAGGCGCTGGGCAAGCCGCTGCGGCCGAAGGCAGTCAACTTCGTCGCCGACCTGCCCCGCACCCGCAACGCCAAGATCCTGCGCCGGGTGGTGCGGGCGATCTACCTGGGCCAGGAGCCGGGCGACCTCAGCTCCCTGGAGAACCCGGCCGCGCTGGACGCGATCGGAGCCGCGGCGAAGCGCTGAAGCGGGGCGACTGGCTGCGGCTGGCCCTGCTCTGGCTGGCCGGCGCCGACCTGCGCCTGATCATGCTGGCCGTCCCGCCGGTCCTGCCCGCCATCCACCACGACCTGGGGCTGGACGAGAAGTCGATCGGGGCCCTGACCAGCCTGCCGGTGCTGATGCTGGCGGCGGCGGCGGTGCCCGGCTCGCTGCTGGTCGCCCGCGCCGGCCCGCGCCGGGCGCTGATCGCGGGCCTGCTGCTGGTGGCGGCCGCCGGCGCCGCCCGCGGAGTCGGGCCGTCGGCGGCGCTGCTCTTCGGCCTGACCTTCCTGATGGGCGTCGGGGTGGCGGTCTCGCAGCCGGCCTTCCCGTCGGTCGTGAAGGACTGGTTCCCGGCTCGGGTCGGGCTGGCGACGGCCGTCTACGCCAACGGCCTGCTGGTGGGCGAGATCCTGCCCACGGCGCTGACCCAGCCTCTGGTGCTGCCGCTGGTGCGCGGCAGCTGGGAGTGGAGCCTCGCCGCCTGGAGCCTGCCCGTGCTGGTCACCGCGGCGCTGATCGCCTGGCTGGTGCCGCACCTCTCCCCCGACCCCGACGCGCCCCGGGCGCGCTGGTGGCCCGACTGGCGGAACCCGCTCACCTGGCGCTACGGGCTGATCTTCGCCTGCATCTCGGCCCTCTACTGGGGCACCAACGCCTTCATCCCCGACTTCCTCCACCAGAGCCGGCGCCCCGAGCTGGTGGCGCCCACGCTGGCCGCGCTCAACGCGGCCCAGCTGCCGCCCTCGATCGTGGCCGTGATCTGGCCGCGGCGGCTGGTCGGCCGCCGCTGGCCCTTCCTCCTGGGTGGCGCCGGGATGATGGCCGGGCTGCTGGGGCTGGTTGCCATGCCCGGCATCTGGCCGGTCTTCTGGGCGGCCGAGCTGGGGGTGGTCTCCGGCCTGGTCTTCGTCTGCGTGCTCGCCCTGCCGCCGCTGCTGGCGGCGCCGGCGGACGTGGCGCGACTGTCGGCGGCGATGTTCACGCTGACCTATGCCTGCGCCTTCCTGGGGCCGCTGGCCGGCGGCGCGGCCTGGGACGCGACCGGGGCGCCATTCACCGCCTTCGCGCCCGGCTTCCTGGGCGGGCTGCTGATGATCTGGCTGGCGCTGGGATTGCGCCTGCCGACCTCAGCTCGGGCGGTTTCT
>DATGVT010000003.1:0-2547 GCA_035300005.1 Candidatus Acidiferrales bacterium | reverse complement strand
CCGGGACCGGCGTCATCATCCTGACCGACGGCAAGGTCAGCGGCGCCTACACGAGCGACGACCGCGACATCTCGGACAAGGTGGACGGGGTCCTGGACCTGTGCAAGGACGAGGCCGCGATGATCGAGGTCAAGGCCGCCGACAACGTCAAGCACCCTCCGCTTGACGTGGACGAGGTGATGGGCGTGCGAGGGCACAGCTCCCGCGCCGCCGCCCCGGAGCGCGAAGCTCCGCCGCCCCCGCCGCCGGTGGAGCCACCGCGGATGGAGGCCCGGGAGGAGCCGGCCCGGATCACGCAGCCGCTGCCGACGCAGCCCGCCCCGCCGCCCAAGGAACCCGACACCCAGCCCATCCGCGCGGTGCAGGTCGAGGAGAAGAAGCCCGAGCCGCCGCCACCGCCCCGGCCGGCCGGTCCCCAGCTCGACTGGCAGGGAATCATCCAGGAGCTCCAGGCCCTGGCCGAAGAGTCGCTCGGCAACCGCTCGCGCAAGGTGAAGGACATCCTGGCCGGCGCCGACACCTCCGTCGAAGGCATCGAAGCCGCCATCGACCAGGTCCCGACCATCTCGCTGCTGTTCGTCGACTCCTCGCGCCTCGAGCAGCTGGCGCAGGAGATGAGGGTCAAGTTCAAGAGCCATCTCTAAGGTCGGCGCCGGAAGAGTGCCGATGGACCCCTGGGGCCTGCTCGCGCTCCTCCCGCTGCTAGCCGGCCTGCTCTCCGCCTGCGCCGGCAGCCCGCCCGAGATCGTCGACTACGCACCCGAGCGCGGCTCCGTCAACGTCCGCACCAACGAGCCCATCCGGATCACCTTCGACCGCGCCATGGACGCCGCCTCGGTGGCGGACCGGCTGCACCTGCTGCCGGCAACCGAAGGCAGGGTGGCCTGGGAAAGCCCGCGCCAGCTGACCTACCTGCATCCGTCCCTGCGCCCCGACACCGCCTACGAGGTGAGGCTGGAGGCCGGCTACCGCGACGCCGCCGGCAACGCCAACTCGCTCCGGCATCGCTGGCCCTTCCGCACCGAGCCGCCGCCGGCGCTCACGGCCGGCTCGCCCGCCAACGGCGAGCAGGGCGTCGACCCCGCCAGCCTGATCACGCTGACGTTCAGCCGGGAGATGGATCCCGCGAGCCTGCCGGCGGCGATCAGCATCGCGCCCTTCGTCCCCCTCAGCCTGCGACTCGAAAGCGCCGACCGACGCCGCGTGCTGGTGGCGCCCAGCGTCCTCCTGGAGCCAGGCTCGCCTTACTCCGTGGCCGTGACCCCGGACGCCCGCGACATCGACGGCAACGCGCTGGCGGCGGGAGCCGTGGTCAGCTTCAGCACCGGGCCTCGCCGCCCGCTTCAGCACTGGGTCTCCTTCCTGGCCCAGTCGGCGGGCGAGCCCGCCGCCGCCGGGGTCTGGATCGTGGACGAGAACCGGCTGCCGCGCCGCCTCTACGCAGGGCTGCTGGCCGGCTTCTCCTGGTCCGGGTCCGGGGACCGGCTGCTGCTGGCGCTCGGCGACCGGCGCTGGGCCGAGCTCGGGATCGGCTCCGACCCCCGGCTGCTCGCCTTCCGTGCCGACTGGGCGGCGGCCCTGGACCCCGCCCGCGGCTACCTCTATCTGGACCAGGGTGGGCTGTACCTGCAGCCGCCCAACGGCGCCGCCGAGGAGCTGGCCAGCGGCGTCGGCGAGGCGGCGGTCGGCCCCAACGGCACGCGGGTCGCCTTCACGACCAGCAGCGGGTCGCTGAACGAGATTCGAGCCCTGGACGTCCAGCTGCGGACCGAGTACCGCTTGCAGACCGAGCCCGGCCCGATCCGCCGGCTGACCTGGTCGCCCAACGGGCAGCACCTCGCCTACCTGGTCCTGGGCAGCGACCCCGGCAGCACCCTGCTGAGGGTCCGCAACCTGGACGGCGGCGGCCGCAGCCTGACGGTGGCCGCCGGCGAGCTCGATTCGCCGTTCTGGCTGGCGGACTCTTCGCACCTGCTGGTGAGCGCCACGCTCAGCACCTCGGGCGGGCGGCTGCAGAAGGCCTTCCGGCTGAGCGCCGCCGGGATGAACCAGCTGAGCGCGGGCCAGGGCCTGCCGGCGGGGCCGCTGCCCGTGCACGACCCGCGGCCGTCACCGGACGGCCATCAGGTCGCGTTCGTGGCCGACGACGGGCAGCTCTGGCTCATGAACGCCGACGGCACCGGGGCCGTCCAGCTGACCAGCTACGACCCGGCCGAGTTTCCGTACTCCTGCCGGGAACCGGCCTGGACCCGAAGCTGATAGCCGGCCACCAGCTCTCGGAAGGCGGCCTCCAGGCGGTCGGCGGTGCCGGACCAGGAGAAGCGCTGGGCTAGCAGGCTCGCCCGGCGGCCGATCTGGATCGCCTCCGCCGGCTGCTCGAGCAGCCGGCGGAGGCGGTCCGCGTACTCGCCCGGCTCGGCCCTGCCGACCAGGAAGCCGGTCAGCCCGTCCCGCACCACCGAGCTGATGCCGGCCGCGTCGGAGGCGACCACGGGGCAGCCGCAGGCTTGGGCCTCCAGGCCGACCAGCCCGAAGGACTCGCTGTAG
>DATGVT010000002.1:0-2248 GCA_035300005.1 Candidatus Acidiferrales bacterium | reverse complement strand
CGCCGCTTGAGCGCGCGCAGCACGGGGGCGGTGTCCGGATACGGCCGCCAGCGCTGGTGGTCCATGACCCGTTCGTAGAGAAGCTCTGAGAGGCCCGGCCGGTAGCGTTCGGCGGGCTTGAAGAGGTCCAGCCAGGCCCGGCGGTGGAGGGCGGGCGAGCGGTCGCGACCCACGGCCAGGGCCTCCGGGGTCTTGGAGTGGGACCAGATCTGGGACCAGAGCCGGTCCGCCTCCGGGCGCCCGATCCCGGCTTCGGCGGCGATCACCTCGCCCCCATCGGGGCTGTAGAAGAGCGTATCGCCGAAGTCGAAGAGCGCCGCCCGGAGCCGGACGCTCACGGTTCGTCCAGGCCGCGCATGAAGTCCAGGCTTCGGCGGATGTCCGCCAGCGGGTCGGATTGCGCCGGGCGGTAAGCGAAGTCCTGCTCCAGCACGTACCAGCCCTGATAGCCCACCTGGCCCAGCGCCCGCAACACCTCGGCGATCTTGGCGTCGCCCTCCCCCAGCGGCCGAAAGAGGCCGCGCGCGACCGCCTCGGCGTAGTCGAGGTCGCCGGCGGTGACGCGGGCCGCGATCCAGGCGTCGAGGTCCTTCAGGTGGACGTGCTTGATCCGGCTGCCGGCCAGGTGGATCAGCTCGACCGGGTCGGCGCCGCCCAGCATCAGGTGGGCCGGGTCCAGGCAGATGCCGGCCTCGCAGCCGACCAGGATGCGCTCGATGTCGGCCGGCCGCTCGATCAGGCTGCCGAAGTGAGGGTGCAGCGCCACCTTCAGGTGATGCCGAGCGCAGACCTCCTCCACGGAGCCGATCGAGTGGAGGAGGTGGGCCCAGCCGGTCGGGCTGAGGCCGTCGGGGGGCCGCCGGCCGGCGCGGCCGTGGATTGCGGCCAGCACCAGCACCTCGGCGCCCAGCGCCGACAGCCAGCGGGCGTGCCCGTCGACCCAGGACAGCTCGGCGCGCCGGATGTCGTGGTGGTGGAGCACCGCCGGCACGAATGCCGCGACCGCTTTCAGTTTGAAGCGTTTGAGCAGTTTGGAAGCTGGAGTCGAGTGGTTGGGCAGGAAGCCCTCGGGCCCCGCCTCGATGGCCTCGAAGCCGAGGCCGACCGCCTCCGCCAGTACCTGCTCGGCGGCCAGGCCCGAGCTGAGCGCGCGATCCTCGTGCACCCCCCAGGAGATGGGCGCCGCCGCCAGCTTGAGCGGGGGCCTGCGGCTGCGGCCGAGCCGGAGCTTTACCGGCGGCCCCTCCCAACCCTCCGCGGAGGGGGAGGGTTCAAAGGTCTCTGGCGCAGCCAGCCCACCACCTCTTCAGCGTGGCGGTCGGGCGGGAAGACCGGGTAGAAGACGTGCTCGATACGGGCGTCGCGCAGGACCAGCGTGTGCCGCTTGAGAAGGGTCGCCCCATCGAACTCGAAGCTGGGCAGGCGCAGTTCGTGGGTCAGCTCCAGCTGCTCGTCGCTGAGCACCTCGTAGGGGAGCTTCAGGCGCCCGGCCATCTCCCTCTGGTAGTCGGTGTCCTGGGTCGAAAGGCCGAAGACCGTTGCTCCCAGGTGCCGGAGGTCGGCTTGGTGGTCGCGGAACCCGCAGGCTTCGGGCGTGCAGCCGCGGGCGCCGGGGATCGCGTCCCAGCCGGCCGGAACCGGCTGGTCCGGCCGGCCTGTGCGCGGGTAGGCGAAGATCAACGTGAGCCCACGCAGCTGGTCCAGCCGCACGTCCCGGCCTGAGGTGGACGTAAGCGCGAGGGCGGGGAGCTCGGTGCCCGGCAGGTGCGCGGCGGCGCGGTCATCCTCCGGCACCGGCAGGTCGGCCGGCAGCTGCATCAACTCACTCTGACTCACGGCAGCAGCGTAAACCGGGTCGCGCTACCGCATTCAGCCGGTGCTGATCGTTCCGGCGCTCAGCAGGCGCGATCTGAGCGCCAGCCGCTGGCCGCGCGTCGAGGTCCTGCCTCTATTTGATGAATTGTGGCAGCAGGATGGACGCCACCCAGAGCGCCAGCCCGACACCTATCAGCCCGACCTTCCTGTAGCGCCAGCCGACGGCCGCGAGCACAAAGGCAATGAAGGCGAGGATGAGCAGGATCGTGCTCAGGGTCAGGTTCGAGAGCCGGCCGATCAGGTCCGAAAGCACCCACAGCCCCAGGCCGATGGCGATCAGGTCCACCTTCTTATAACCAAAGCCGATCGCGGCGAGCAGGAAGGCTATCAAGGCAATGATGAGGAGGATCGTGCTGATGCTCATGAGCGCAAT
>DATGVT010000001.1:0-19132 GCA_035300005.1 Candidatus Acidiferrales bacterium | reverse complement strand
CCGGCTGGTGAGGGCGTTCGGGCGGGCCCGCCGCGCCTCGCCTGAGCTGGCCGGCCACCGGCTGGTGCTGGCGGGCGCCACCTGGTGGGGCGCCGGCGAGGAGGCGGTCGAGGCCCGGCGGCTGGACCCGTCCGCGGTGGTAATGCTGGACCGCGTCCCCGACCCCGACCGCGACGCCTTGATGGCGGGTGCCGAGGCCCTGCTCTACCCCTCCCTCTTCGAGGGGTTCGGCCTGCCGCCGCTGGAGGCGATGGCGCTGGGCACGCCGGTGATGGCGGCGGCCGGCACCGCGCTGGTCGAGACCTGCGGCGACGCTGCCTTGATGGTGGACCCGATCGACGTCGACGCCATGGCGGCGGCCATCGTCAGGCTGGGAACGGACGCCGCCCTGCGCGAGCGGCTGCGGAGAGCGGGGAGGCGGCGGGCGGGCGCCTATACGTCGCGCGCCATGGGCGAGCGCGCGATGGAGGCTTTCCGCTGGGCCGCCGGCCGCCGGCGGGAGCCGGCCCGCGCCGGAGCCGGAAGATGAGTCGGGCTCATCCACTCGCGTTCGAGGCCGGGGTCGTCGGCCACCAGGTCCAGCCGGCGCCAGAGCCTGCCCGCGAGGGCTTTCAGTCCCATGACTCTAATAACGCACAGCCGGGGCCTGACCTTGCAATCCGGCTAGGCGGCCGCCGCTGGCGCGGCCGGCCGGGCCCGCCGGCTGAGCCAGACCAGGAGCGCCGCCAGCCCGAGGCCGACCAGCACCAGCCCGGCGGTGGGCTTGCCGGCGGCGGGCGGCCCGAACTCGACCACCGGCTCCAGCAGGACGAAGAACGCCAGGACGCCCGAGACCAGCGCCAGGCGATGGGGCTGGCCGAAGCCGGTGCGGGCCGACCAGCGGCGCACCAGCGTCCAGGCCAGGACCGCCAGCCCGGCGAGGGCGACCAGCGGCGGCAGCCCGCTCCGAGTCCAGCCCGGCAGCACGTACTCGGCCCAGAACCAGACCACGGCGGCGGCCAGGCCGAGCAGGCGGAGGGTCCAGAGGCGGGGCGGCGGGTTGGGGCTGGGGGCCAGGGTCCGGAAGCGAAGCCGGAGGCCGGCCCAGGTCAGCAGGCCGGCCGCCGCCAGCGCGACCACATAGGTGCCGGGCGGGTGCGCGTAGCCGAGCTTCTTGAAGAGCAGGAACCCGAAGATCAGGAGGCCGAACAGCGAGGCCGCCAGCAGCAGGCCGCCGGCGGCCAGCAGGCCCCAGCGCGGCAGCCAGGGGCTCTCGGCCGCCTCCGGGAACAGCGCTTCGGCGACCGTGATCGAGGCCGCGATGCTGACCACCGCGTGGTAGAGGGTCAGGCCGAGGGCCCAGATCCAGTTGATGCCGAGCAGGCTGCCGCGGCCGCCCAGGAAGACGGTGTCCGGCCAGAGCGGGTTGAACCAGCTGGTCACCACCAGGCCCTCCTCCAGAACGCCGTAGGCGGCGCCCAGGAGCAGGAGGTTGGCCCAGCCCAGGCCGCGGCGGCGGATGAGCTCGCGGACGACCAGGGCGCCGGCTCCGTAGAGGGCCAGGTTGTAGACGAGCGCGATCGGGTTGACGAGCAGGGCAAGCGGGGGGGTGGAGCCGGGAAGGACCTCGCCCAGGAGGGGCGCCAGGACGAGAAGCGTCAGGGTCCTCCGCTTCACGCGTGGCTGAGTCTAGCAGCGAGGGAGGTTCGCTCAGATGGCACTGGCTGAGAGGCCGTACGGGGATTCTCTGGTATCGCGGGGCGCGCCGGTCGAGGTGGCGACCAGCACTGTCTACGAGCTGGTCAAGCGGACGCTGGACCTGCTGGTCGCACTCCCGGCGCTCGTGATCACGCTGCCGCTCATGCTGCTGATCGCGATCATCATCCGGCTCGACTCACGGGGTCCGATCGTGTTCCGGCAGGAGCGCGTGGCACGCGGGGGTGGGGGCTTCCGCTTCTACAAGTTCCGGACCATGCAGGTGGACGCCCGCGACCGCTACCCGCACCTCTACGAGTACCGGTACGACGAGCAGACGATCGCAACCATGCGCTTCAAGCTGCTGGAGGATCCGCGGCTGACGCGCGTCGGCCGCTACCTGCGCAAGACCAGCCTGGACGAGCTCCCCAACCTGATCAACGTGGTGCTCGGCGACGTCAGCCTGATCGGCCCCCGCCCCGAGATCCCCGAGATGCTGCCCTACTACAAGCCGTGGCAGCTGGCGAAGTTCTCGGTCAAGCCGGGCGTGACCGGGCTGGCCCAGGTCAGCGGCCGGGGCCTGCTCACATTCCAGGACACCATCGCGGCCGACCTCAAGTACGTCAGCGGGTGCGGTCTCTGGCTGGACCTGCGCATCCTGCTCTGGACCCTGTTCGAGATCGTGCGGCGCCAGGGCGCGTTCTGAACCAGATGAACTCAATCCAAGGAGAGCAACCGACATGGCCCTGAGCCTCGACGCCCTGGTCCCGACCGCCCTGCGGCCGTCGCACCGGATTCGCCGGCTACCCCGTCACCTGCGGGCGGTGCTGCATCACTCGACGCCGCGCCGCCTGGCCAACCTGCTGCTGGTGGAGAGCGAGCGCCAGCTGGGCCTGACCAAGCTGCGCGGCCGCCCGTACGTGATCTTCGTCGACCCCATCAACCTCTGCAACCTGCGTTGCCCACTGTGCGCGACCGGCATGGGCGAGATCAACCGCGTGCGCCAGAAGATGGACCTCGAGCACTTCAAGCGCGTCATCGACGCCATGAGCCCCTGGGCGTACGAGGTCTCGCTCTACAACTGGGGTGAGCCCCTGCTGCACAAGGACATCTTCGAGATGGTCGGCTATGCCCGAGCCAAGAACCTGAGCACGGTGATGAGCTCGCACCTCTCGGTCAAGCCGCACCTGATGGACTCGCTGCTGGAATCGGGGCTCGAGGAGCTGACCGTCTCCATCGACGGCGTGACCCAGGAAACCTACGAGAAGTACCGCGTCAACGGCAAGCTGGACCTGGTCTTCTCAAACCTTCGCCACCTCCTCCAGCGGCGCGCGGAGCTCGGCCTCAAGACGCCGTCCGTGGAGTGGCAGTTCATCGTCTTCAAGCACAACGAGCACGAGGTGGAGGACGCGCGCCGGCTGGCGGGCGAGATCGGGGTCGACCTGATCCGCTTCATCCCGGCCGGCCTGCCCTTCGACGCCGACCCGGAGCGCAAGCGGGAGCTGGCGCGGACCTGGTTCAGCACCAAGGCCGAGATGCGCTACCAGGACCCCGACTCGGCCAGCTTCGTCAACGCGCCCTTCCGCCAGCGCGGCGGCTGCTACTACCTCTACCGGTCGGCGACCGTGAACCCGGACCTCGGGATCGCCCCCTGCTGCATCGTCTACAACGACCAGTACGACTTCGGGAGCCTGCTCCAGAAGGACTTCAACGCGATCTGGAACAACGACCGCTACCGGTCGGCCCGGGCTGAATTCTCGCGGATCGGCGTCTCGCCCGGGAAGCAGACCGTCTGCAAGAGCTGCCAGATCTTCGACAAGCCGGGCTTCCACCTGCGCGGAGCCTCGGCCCGGGACGTGAAGGCGGAGCCGGCGCCCGAAGCCTGAGCCGGGGCGACGGCCGGCGCGACCAAGCCTAGTATCACCGCGCCGATGCAGAAGCGCGTTCGGGTCCTGTTCGTAGCCGGGGTGCTGCTGGCAGCCTGCGGCCTCAACCCCGAGCCCGCGCCCGACTCCGGCATCGAGGGCAAGGTGCTGATCGGCCCAGCGTGCCCGGGACCGGTGAGCGCCACCAGCCCCTGTCCGGACAGGCCGGTCTCGGTCGGCGTCAAGGTGACCAACACCGGCTCTGGCGCCGTCTCCGGCTTCAAGTCCGGGCCGGACGGCGGGTTCCACGTCAACCTGCCGCCCGGCAACTACCGGCTGCTGCCCGACAAGCCGCCGTTTTCGCCCGCCGTCTCGGCCAAGCCGGTCGACGTGACGGTGGTGGCGCACGCCTTCACCCCGGTCAACGTCTACCTCGACAGCGGGGTGCGCTGAAGGCACCCTCCGACCGAACGCAGGTTCGGGCTTGACAACGCCGCTCGCGAGCCTACTGTGGCTACACATTCTGCGGCCGGTGAAGGGCCGCGGAACGGGGGGTGTAGGCAGATGGGGGACCGATCACGTCGGCTGCTGAAACTGGCGTTGAGCCTCGGCCTGTCCGCCGGCCTGGTCGGGCTGGCCGTGGCGGACTCCCTGGCGGCCTCACCGCCACCCAGCCCGCCCGGCCGGCCGCCGGCTCCGCAGGTGTCTCCCGTGCCCCCGCAGTCGCCGCGTGACATGCAAAACGGCGGCGGCCAGGTTTCCATGCCGGGGGTCGGCGTGGACACCGCGCGACGCGCCCCCGCTGAAACCGCCGCACCGCCGGTTACGCGGCGGCTGAACGCAGCCGGGGAGGCGGCCAAAGCGCTGGCCGAGGCCGGCAGATCCTCTGGAACCAACAAGCCGATCGCCGCCGGTGTCAGTTCGGCCACCGCAGCGACGGCGGCGCCGCAGGCGGCCGACACCCCGGGGCCCCTCCTGCCGACCTTCGGCGGCTCCTTCAACGGCATAGCTGAAAGCGAATCTGGCCAGATCCCGCCGGACGTCGCGATGGCGGCAGGACCATTCCAGGTCGTCGTGGCGACCAACGGCCGCGTCAAAGCCCTGAACAAGAACGGCACCCTGGTCGCCGGCTCGTCCCAGAGCCTGGGGGCCTTCTTCGGCGGAGTGACCACGGACGGGACGTTCGACCCCCACGTCGTCTGGGACCAGTACATCGGGCGCTTCTGGGTCGTGGCGGTCTCCGAGCACGACTCCACGGCTGCCGACCCGGCGAACCGCTCCCGGATCCTGGTCGGCCTCTCCAACAGCAATGACGTGACCGGCGGCTGGACCACCTTCGCCACCGACGCCACCCTCAACGGCAACGCCGCCAGCAACAACTGGTGCGACTTCCCGAACATCGGGGTCGACGCTCAGGCCGTCTACTTCACCTGCAACATGTTCGCTTTCCCGGCCGGGGGCATGTCGCCGGGCGGCTTCCAGTTCGTGAAGCTGCGGGTCATGACCAAGGCCCAGTTCACGGGCAACACCTGCTGCGCCTGGTGGGACTTCTGGAACCTGCGCGAGGATACCTTCGGCATCACGGCCTCCTTCACCGTGCAGCCGGCCCACATGTACGGCGCCAACGCCGGCGCCGGCGAGTTCCTGATCGACGCCCACACGTTCTGCATCTTCTGCCCGCCCAACACGCTGGAGGTCTGGCAGCTCACCAACGCGCAGCGCTGCTGCGGTCCGGGGCCGAGGAGCGCACCCGACCTCAACCAGCACTCGCACGACGTCGGCAACTTCCCGACCGCGCCCAACGCCCGGCAGTCGGGGACGACGACCCGGATCGACACCGGGGACACCCGGCTTCTCTTCGCGTTCTGGCAGGGCGGGCGTCTCTCGACCGGCCAGAACCTCTCCTGCAACAGCGGCAACGACGCTTGCATTGCGTTCACCCAGCTCAACGTCGCCGGCGGCCTGGGGAGCATCTCGACCATCAAGGACTTCGCCTACCAGACCGCCAACGTCGACTACTACTACCCCGGCGTCGACGTCAACAACGCCGGCAACATGTCCATGGTCTTCACGCGCTCCAGCTCATCCGAGTTCGCTGGAGCGAGCTGGATCGGGATCCCGGCCGGCAGCTGCGCCAACTGCGTGGACGGGCCCGAGGCGAGCCTGCAGGCCGGCGCGGCCAGCTACGTCGACTTCGGGTTCCCGCCCGGCAGCCGCAACCGCTGGGGCGACTACCTGACCGCCGCCGCCGACCCCGACGGAACGGGGATCTGGATCGACGGTGAGTTCGCCGCGTCCACCAACCGGTGGGGCACCCGCGTCGGCCTCACCTACGAGCTGCAGGACACCACGCCGCCCACCACGACGGCGCTGCTGGCCCCGCCGCCGAACGGGGCCGGCTGGAACAACACCGACGTCACGGTGACGCTCACCGCCACCGACAACACCGGCGTGAGACGGATCACGTTCGGCGCCACGGGCGCCCAGCCGATGGCCACCACCACCGTCAACGGCTCCTCGGCGACGCTCCTCATCAACACCGAGGGGATCACCGCGGTCAACTTCTTCGCCACCGACAACTGGGGCAACCAGGAGGCCCCCAAGTCGGTGACCGTTCGACTCGACAAGACGGCGCCGGCGCTCTCCGCGGCGCGCAGCCCGGGCCCCAACGCCCAGGGCTGGAATAACACCGACGTGACGGTGACCTTCACCTGCTTCGACGCGCTGTCGGGCGTGAACAGCTTCACCGGCCCGGCCACGCTGAGCGGTGAAGGGGCCGGCCAGTCGGTGTCCGGGCAGTGCACGGACAACGCCGGCAACGCCACCTCTCTCACCGTCACCGGAATCAACATCGACAAGACCCCGCCCTCCATCTCGGGCTCGCGTACGCCACCTCCCAACGCCAACGGCTGGAACAACACCGACGTCACCGTCAACTTCGCCTGCGCGGATGCCCTCTCCGGCGTCGCCAGCTGCTCCGCCCCGACCGTGCTGAGCGGCGAGGGCGCCGGCCAGAGCGTCACCGGCACCGCGGTCGACAACGCCGACAACACGGCGTCCGCCACCGTGGGCGGCATCAACATCGACAAGACGCCGCCGACGGTGACCTACACCGGCAACGCGGGCGTCTACACGGTCGACCAGATGGTCGACATCATCTGCACCGCCGCCGACAACCTCTCCGGGGTGGCCAGCACGACCTGCGCCAACATCGTCGGCCAGGCCTTCACCTTCGGGCTCGGCGCCCACACCTTCTCAGCCTCGGCCACCGACTTCGCCGGCAACACGGGAACCGGCTCCACCACGTTCACGGTCAGCGTGACCGCGGCCAGCCTGGAGGCGCTGACGCAGCAGTTCGTGACCAAGGCGGGGGTGGCCCACGCCCTGAGCGTCAAGCTAGAGCACTGTCAGATCAACGCCTACATCAACCAGGTGCGGGCGCAGGCTGGTAAGAGCCTGACCCAGGATGAGGCTGACCTATTGATCCAGCTCGCCCTCGCCCTCGTCTGCTCACCGTAGACCGCGTCAGGGGCGGCCCCTGGCCGGGCCGCCCCTCCCTTCAGGCCTCTGCTGGTGGCCGCATATCTGGGCGTATCTAGCCGGGACGGATCGGCACCGCCAGCCCGGCAGCGCCGACCTCAGACATCTTTGCCTCAACGCCTGACCTGGCCAGGAGTTCGAGACCGAGCCTGGCCCGGCGCACCCGCTCCCGGCTCAAAGCTACGGCGGTCGGCCCGAGATGGCTGCCGGAGGGATAGATATCCGGTGCGTTGCGCAGGCCGAACTTGACGTACACCGGCGCCGCCACCCGGATGACCTCCGGTATATCGTGCAGGCGGACGAAGCCGCCCAGACTGTCCGGGGCCTCCACGTAGATGTCGAGGGGCAGGTCGACCGCGGCTCGGATGGCGGCGATCTGAGGCAGGGTCAGGTCGGTCGGGAGGTTGAGGGTGTTGGCGCCCAGGCGCTCGACCACCTGGGCGGCGGCCGGGTTTGCAACCGGAAGCATCACCGACACCTTGGCCTGCATGTCGGGCGGCAGCGCCCCCGCCCGGCGCAGGGCGGCAAAGGCCGCCAGCACACCCAGGTCCGCCACCAGCACGCTCCGAAACCCGTGCTCGGCCGCTCGGCAAGCGTCTGCCAGACAGGCCAAGACCTGGTCCTGGCCCCGAGCGGCCGCGGCGACGGCTGCCCCGGCGGGGGCCCGCGCCATCGCGGAGGTGTCCCAGCCGGCGTTGGGCCGGGCAAAGAGACTGACCTCGACCCGGGCTTCGGCCGCCATCCGGGCCATCTCGTCGAGCTCGGCGTCGGTCTGCATGAAGACGCCACTGCCCTGGGAGACGCGATGGACGCAGACCGAGAGCCGCCGCCCTTCCTCCAGGACCGCGCGCAGGCACTCGGGCCCCTCTGTGCTCGGTATCTCAACCCGGAACTGAGCGCCGTCGGGGAAGCGTTTGGCCGAGTCAGGAAGGCTGTGGAGATCCCCGTCCGGGAGGCCCAAATGCCTTGAGAGCGTCGCCGAGAGGCGTCATGGCCGCCCGGGAGGCTTCGTGTAGACGAAGGGCAGGTTCCGAGCCGGCACCACGACGCCGAGAGCAGCGTTCATGCGTTCGACGGCGGCCACCAGCCGATCGGGGTGGCCGGGGTTGGCGGCGAACATGTCGTGATGCATCGGCACCACCACGTCGGCGCCCGCTTCCACCGCCAGCGCCGCCGCTTCCTCGGCATCCAGGTTGCCGACGATGCCGAGGGCCTCCCGGGCCCGGTCCCGGCCGTTGATGGGAAGCAGGGCGACGTCGACCCCCAGCTCGCGGAGCCGGCCGCTCAGGCCCTCGTAGCCGATGGTGTCGCCCGCGTGGTAGAGGCGCACACCGCCGCCCTGGATGACGTAACCGAGATAGCGGTACAACCCGCTGGACTCCTCGCACCCGAAGCCGTAGGCGTCCGCCGGATTGCGGCCGTGGCGGGCCGGAATGGCGTGGATGGTGAGACCGATGCGCTCGAGCGGCCGGCCCGGTTGCATCCCGATCACGCGCTGGGCCGGGATCCTCAGCCCGATCACCAGCTCGACCAGCGGCTGGGGCACGACCACGCGCGCCTCGGGCGAGGCGGCGCAGAGGGCGGGCAGGCTCTCGGCATCCAGATGATCCCAGTGCTCATGCGTGCAGGCGATGAGGTCGACTCCGGCCGCTTCACCCGGGCCGAACGGAGGTGGAAACCGGCGGTCGGGGTGGTCGGAGAGGAAGGGATCCAGGAGCGCGGTCACCCCTCCGATCCGGACCGCGAAGCCGCTCTGTCCCAGCCAGAGCAGGCCCAGCTGGCCAGGCGCCAGCTCGAGGTCCCCCAGTAGCTGCAGCGGACCGGCCGTTGAACGCCTCATTCCATCCGCCCCGGCACCAGCTCGACCTTGACGGCGCCGCTGCTCCGGTCCTCCAGCGCGCCGAAGGCGGCCTCGAAGCGCTCCAGCGGGAAGCGGTGGCTGACCAACTCTCCAAGAGGCAGGAGCCCGCCGCCGAAGAGCTCGACCGCCCAGCGCCAGGCAGAACTGGAAGCGCCGAAGATCCCGCGTACCTGGAGGTGCTTCAGGGTGATCAGATCGGCGCTGATCGCCGGGCTGGCAGCGCCTGAGATCCCTTCCAGGACCACGGTGCCGCCGCGCCGGGCCAGGCGCAAAGCCGTCTCCGCCGCCTCCGGCCGGTTGGCCGCCTCGAAGACGAGATCGAAGGTCTCGCCGAAAGAAGCCACCGGGTCGTCCCGGTTGATGTCGCAGACCTCGTCGCAGCCGAGCCGCCGGCCGAGGGCCAGGCGCGGGGCCCGGCTGCCGACCAGCGTCAGCCGGGCGGGCGAGGCCAGGCGCAGGAGGGCGACCGCCAGCAGCCCCAGCGTGCCCGACCCGACCACTGCCACCTGGAGGCCCGGCCGCAGCTGAACCTCGAGGAGTCCGCAGGCGACGCAGGCTGCGGGCTCCAGCAGCACGGCCGCTTCCAGGTTGACACCCGGCGGGAGTCGGTGGATGAGCCGGGCCGGTACGCAGACATACTCCGCAAAGGCGCCCGGGTGGGTGAACCCGGTCTCGCCGTATTCCGCCCTGCAGAGGTTGGTCCGGCCCTCCAGGCAGCGGTCGCAGGCACCGCAGGCGCGGAAACCCTCCGCCACCACCGGATCGCCAGGCGCCAGCCCGGTGACGCCCGAACCGGCCCGGACCACGGTACCCGCCCATTCGTGCCCGGGGACGACCGGGTAGCGGACGTAGGCGGCCGGCCGCCGGCCCTGCAGCAGCTCCAGGTCCGAGCCGCAGATCCCGGCCGCGGCCACCTCGACCAGGACCTCGCCCGGCCCAGGCTCGGGCCGGCTCAGCTCCGAGAGATGGACAACGCCCGGCCGCTCGACCACCAGGGCGCGCATCCTGCTCAAGCGGGGGCCGCCCGCAGCGAGTGGGCCTGGATCAGGGATCGGTACCAGCGGCCGCTCGCCTTCAGCGTCCGGCGCTGGGAGCCGTAGTCGACGCGGTAGAGGCCGAACCGCTTCGAGTAGCCGAAGCTCCATTCGAAGTTATCCATCAAGGACCAGACGAAGTAGCCGCGCAGCGGGACGCCCTCAGCGATCGCCTGGGCGGCTACGCCCACGTGATCGGCGAGGTAGGCGCGCCGCAGCGGGTCCTGGACCTGGCCATCTTGATCCGGGCTGTCCTCGAAGGCCGCTCCGTTCTCGGTCACCAGGAGGTACGCAGGTCGGTAGTCGCGGTGCAGGCGGACCAGGAGCTCGCGCAGGCCGTCCGGATAGACCTCCCATCCCATCGCTGTGAGGGCCGCGTCTGGGCGCTGCGCGTATTCCAGCCGCAGCGGCGACGCAGCCGCGGCGCGGACGTGGCGGCGCGTGTAGTAGTTGACGCCCAGGAAGTCCAGCCCCCCGTTCCATCCTTCCAGGTCTCTGGCGGCGTCAGCCGGCAGCAGCTGGCCGTAGAGCTCGACCAGGTCGGCCGGATAGCCACGGCCGAAGAGCGGGTCCAGGAACCAGCGGTTGAGGTGACCGTCCGCGCGCTCGGCGGCGGCCGCGTCCTCACCGGAAGCGCCGGCCGGCTCGAAGACGGACAGGTTGAGCGCGATCCCGACCTGGGCCCTGGGAGCCGCCGAGCGGATGGCCGCGGCAGCCTGGCCGTGACCGAGCAGGAGCGAGTGGGCCGCTCTCAGCGCGAGGCTCCAGTCCTTGAGGCCGGGAGCATGGACGCCGGTTGCGTGGCCGGCGAAGGCGGCCACGTGAGGCTCGTTGAGGGTGGCCCAGTCCGTCACCCGGTCTCCCAGCCGCCGCACCACCTCCCCGGCGTAGGCGGCGAACCAGCCCGGCGACTCGGACGACGTCCAGCCGCCTCTTTCTTGCAGGGCCTGGGGCAGGTCCCAGTGGTAGAGGGTGACCAGGGGCCGGATGCCGCGCTCCAGCAAGGCCTCGACCAGCCGGTCGTAGAAGTCGAGCCCGGGCTGGTTGACGGGCCCGGTTCCGCCCGGGATCACCCGAGGCCAGCTGATCGAGAAGCGGTAGTCGGTCAGGCCCAGGCCGGCCATCAGCTCGACGTCGTCGCGCCAGCGCCGGTAGTGGTCGCAGGCGACCTCGCCGCTCTCTCCGTCGGCGATGGCGCCCGGCCGGCGGCAGAAGACGTCCCAGATCCCGAGACCCTTGCCGTCGGCCGCCCAGCCGCCTTCGATCTGGTAGACGGCCGTGGCGGCACCCCATCGGAAGCCGGCCGGAAAGGCCCCGGCCAGCTCCTCCGGATCCCTGCTCACGCGCGCGCCGCCTGCCGGAGGTGCCACTCGTCCTTGAAGAGGTCGAAGTGGAGCCGGCGCGCCGGGTGTTCCAGGACCACCTCCTCGTTGAGCGTCACCCCCAGGCCCGGGCCCGAGGGTAGGTCGAAGTAGCCGTCGGTCACCTCCGGGTTACCGGTGGCGGACAGCTTCACGTGAGCCTCCGCGAAGTCGTTGAAGTGCTCCTGGATCTTGAAGTTGGGCGTGGAGGCGGCGAAGTGGAGCGCCGCCGCAGTGGAGATGGGACCGCCGACGTTGTGCGGCGCCACCAGCACGTAATGGGAGTCCGCCCAGGCGGCGATCTTCTTGCCTTCCAGCAGGCCGCCCACGGTGGTGAGGTCGGGCTGGATGATGTCCGCGGCCTGGAGCTCGAAGAGCTCCCGGAACTCGTGCCGGACGTGGATGCGCTCTCCGGTGGCGACCGGGATCCGGACCTGGGCGGCCACCTTGGCCAGCGCCTTCAGGTTTTCCGGCGGAACCGGCTCCTCGATCCAGGCCGGGTGGTAGGGCTCCAGGTCGCGGGCGACCGACACCGCGGTGGCGGGGGTGAAGCGGCCGTGCATCTCGATCAGCAGCTCCCGATCCGGGCCGATCGCGTCTCGAACCGCTTCCACCAGGGCCAGCGCGTGCCTGCGCTCGTCGGGCACCAGCTCGTAGGCGCCGGAGCCGAAGGGGTCGAGCTTGAGCGCCCCGTAGCCCCTGGCGACTACCCGCTGGGCCGCCTGGTGGAACTCCTCGGGGGTTCGCTCGACCGTGTACCAGCCGTTGGCATAGGCCTTGATGCGGCTGCGCACGGCGCCGCCCAGCAGCCTGTAGACCGGCTGGCCGACCGCCTTCCCGATGATGTCCCAGCAGGCGATCTCGATCGCGCTCATCCCCGACATCACCGTCCCCCCCACCCGCTCGTAGTCGCTCCGCCACATCCGCTGGACGAGCGCCTCGACGTCGAACGGGTCAGCTCCGAGGACGTGGTTGGGGATGGCGTGGTCCAGGTAGCCGAGCAGGGCCTGGGTGTGGTTGACCATGCGCACCTCGCCCACTCCGACCAGCCCCTCGTCGGTGCGGACCTTGACCATGGTCAGGTTGCGCCAGCCGGTGCCCATCACCAGCGGCGTGACCTCCGCGATCTTCATCGGTCGGGTGAGGCCAGCCGGGCGTCTTCGAGCAGGGCGACACCGTAGGGCCCGAGCTCGAACACGTCCCCTCCGCCGGCGCCGCTCAGGTGGTCGTGCCAGCCGGCGTCCTGGAAGCTCAGCTGCAGCTTGCCGTTGGAGTGGTTGAGCAGGAAGAGCAGTTGGCCGTCCTTTCCGCTCTGCAGCCGGACCGCTTCCAGGCCCTCCGGAAGCTGCATGACCGTGAGCTTCAGCCAAGCGGCAAGATGCCGATACAGGCTGTCGAGAGTCGGCGGAGTGGCGGCGCCGGCCAGGTAGACGATCCTCCCGCTCCCGACCCGGTGCTCGGTGATCGCCGGGGAGCCCGCGTAGTGTCCGTCGGAGTAGCGGGCGATCGCCTCGGCGCCGGCCAGCTCGAGCTCCTCGTACCAGCCCTTGAATTCGCCCCCCACCGCCGCCTCCGCCTCGCCGGCGACCCCGACCCCTCGTTCTGGCGAGAGGCTCTGGTAGTCCACCACCCGGACCCCGCAGAGCTCGTCCAGCCAGGCCGGGAGGGGCCG
This sequence comes from Candidatus Acidiferrales bacterium, assembly GCA_035300005.1. Lineage (GTDB taxonomy): Bacteria > Chloroflexota > Dormibacteria > Dormibacterales > Dormibacteraceae > DATGVT01. The sequence goes on along the minus strand of DATGVT010000001.1, from coordinate 6,125 downwards.
CTCCGGAACCGCGTTGTGGCGATCCTTGACTGCGGTCCGGGGCGCCAGGACCAGCGTGCCGCCCCGCTTCACGTAGTCCGTCAGCGCTGCCGCCAGCTCGGGACCCGCGACATAGAGGTTCGGCGCGACGACCATCGGATAGCCGTGCAGTCCTGACGTTTCCGGCAGCACGTCGACGCCCAGCCCCAGCCGGCGCAGGGCTTCGTAGTGCCGCTGCACGGTCGCCTCGTAGGCGAGAGCGCCGTTGGTGGGCTGGACCTGGAGGGCGAAACGGGAGTCGTAGTCGTGGAGCAGGGCGACCTCCGCGAGCGGAGTGGCCGAATCCATCTGCCGCCCCAGCGCCTGCAGCTCCGAGCTCAGCCGGCAGAGGTCGCGGTAGCGCTTGCCGGCGCTGCCGTCGGCGTCGAGGATCCCGTGCCAGTGCTGCTCGGTCCCGAAGCGGGCGGTGCGCCAGCGGAAGAACAGCACCGCCTCGGCGCCATGGGCGATCGCCTGATAGGTCCAGAGCCGGACCTGGCCCGGCGCCGGGGACTCCAGGAAGCGCCAGCCGATGGGTCCGGCCTGCTGCTCCAGAACCCAGATCGGCTTCCGCTTGAGGCCCCGCATGGCGTCGGCGGCCAGGGCGGCCGTGAAGGACCCGTCGGCGCGGTGGAGGCTCGGGTAGTTGTCCCAGCCCACGACGTCGAGCTCCCGGGCCAGGCTCCGGTAGTCGATCTCGCCAAACCCGAAGCCCATCAGGTTGTGGGTCAGGAACTGGCCCTGGCTGTGCTCGCGCAGCTGCCCTGCCTGCAGCGCCTGGTAGCGAACGTAGCTGTCGGACATGAAGCGGCGGTAGTCGAGGGCCAGGCCGGGATTCGGCTCCCTGGGCTCCCTCTGCGGAAGCGGGATCTGCTCCCAGCGCGAGTAGGTCTGGCTCCAGAAGACGGTGCCCCAGCTGGCGTTCAGCTCGTCCAGCGACCGATAGCGCTCGCGGAGCCAGTCCTGGAACCCGCGGTGGCAGGCGTCGCAGTAGCAGCGGCCGCCGAACTCGTTGTCGATCTGCCAGCCGATCACCCGCGGGTCGCCGCCGAACCGGCGGCCGAGCTCGTCGACGACGCGCTGCGTGGCAGCGTGATAGGCGGGCTGGTTGGGGCAGTAGTGCCGGCGGTGCCCGAAGCTCAAGCGGCGGCCGTCGAGGTCCACGGGCAGGATCTCGGGGTGGGCGTCGACCAGCCAGGCCGGAGGAGCCGCGGTCGGAGTCCCCAGCACGACCTCGAGGCCGGCTTCGTGGAGTTCGCCGACCGCCTCTTCGAGCCAACCCAGCTCGAACCGTCCCGGCTCGGGCTCCAGCGCCGCCCAGGCAAACTCTCCCAGCCTGGCTATGGAGAGGCCGGCCTCGGCCATCAGCCGGGCGTCGGTGCGCCAGCGCGACCGCGGCCACTGTTCGGGGTAGTAGGCGACGCCCAGCCGCACGCCCTGGCCGTTCATCGCGTCAGCCCTTGACGGCGCCGCTGGTGATGCCCGCCACCAGGCGCCGCTGCAGGATCAGGAACACCGCCAGCATCGGCAGCACGCTGACCACCGAGCCCGCCATCAGGACGTCGAAGGCGGTGCGCCCGGGAGGACCCTGGAGGCTGTTCAGCATCACCGGCACCGTCTGCATGGGGTCGGAGTGGAGGATCGTCAGCGGCCAGAGGAAGTTGTTCCAGGAGCTCATGAAGAAGATGATCGAGAGGCTGATCCAGCCCGGCAGCGTGGTCGGCATCACGATCCGCCAGAAGATGCCCATCTCCGAGGCTCCGTCGACCCGCGCCGCGTCCAGCATCTCGTCGGGCACCGAGAGCATGTACTGGCGCATGAAGAAGATCCCGAAGGCGCTGGCGGCGCCCGGGATGATCAGCGGCCAGGGCGTGTCAATCCAGTGGAAGACGTTGCGCATCATCACGAAGAGCGGGACCATCACCACCGCGAACGGCAGCGCCATCGAGCCGAGCATGAAGCTGAACAGAAGCGCCCGCCCGGGAAAGCGGAACTTGGCGAAGGCGTAGCCGCCCAGGGCGCAGAGCACGACGGATATGGCGGTCGCCGAGGCGGCGATGTAGAAGCTGTTCCAGAGCTTGAGCAGGGCGTTGCTCTGCTCAAAGAGCGAGAGGTAGTTGACCCAGGTGGGATGCTCGGGCAGGAAGCTGTTCCCCGAGAAGATCTCCGAAAAAGGCTTGAAGGAAGAGCTCAGCATCCAGGCGAAAGGGAACGCCATCAGCGCGCTGAGCCCGATCACGCTCGCGTAGGCGATGGTCTTGACGCCGGCCCTTCTCATCGGACGGGATCGCTCCGGCTGACCATCCAGAACTGGGCGACCGTGATGGCGACGATGATCGCCAGGTACAGGTAGCTCTCCGCCGCCGCGTAGCCGAAGCGGAGGTCGGTGAAGGTGGTGCTGAAGATCTGGAAGATCGGCGTTTCCGTGGCCCGGATCGGCCCGCCTCGGGTCAGGATGTAGGGCTCGGTGAACATCGAGAAAGTGCCGATGATGGAGAGGGTCACCGAGAACACGATCTGCGGTCTGAGCAGCGGAACCGTGATCCGCCGGAAGGCCTGGATCGCCGTGGCTCCGTCCACCTTGGCCGCCTCCACCAGCTCTTTGGGGATGGTCTGGAGCCCGGCCAGCATGATCACGGTGTTGTATCCGAGCCAGGCCCAGATCATCAGCAGACCGAGCGAGATCCGGGCCCACCAGACGTCGTCCAACCAGGGCACCGCGGCCAGATGGAGGAGGGCCAGGCCGTGGTTGAGGGCGCCGCTGTCCTTGTCCAGGATGAGCCTGAAGGTGTAGCCGGCCGCCACCATCGAGGTGATGTTCGGCATGAAGATCAGGGCCCGCCAGAGGCCCTGCAGCTTGAGGAAGCCGGCGTTCAGAACCGCCGCCAAGACCACGGCCAGGAAGGTCATCAGCGGCACGTAGATGAAGAAGAGAAAGACCGAGTTCAGCATCGAGTTCCAGAAGATGGGATCGTGGGCCAGCTCGGCGTAGTTGGCCGCTCCAACGAAGTCCATCGGACCCAGGCCCGGCCAGTCGTGCAGGCTGAGCCAGAAGGAGAAGAGGATCGGATAGACGCTGAAGACCGCGAAGAGAATGAAGAAGGGGGAGACGAACAGCAGCGGCCAGCGATGGCGTCTGAGCGCCGCGCGGTAGCGCTGACTTACCTCGCCGGCCGCCCCCTTCCGCCGGGCTGGCTGCCCGACCTCCGCCTCGCTCGTGACCCGGCCGGTCCCGCGCCGCGGCTGGCTGAGCATGGCCACAAGTAAAAGGCAGCCGGCTCAGGAGCGGCGGGTCTTCTCGCGGATCAGTCGGGCGGCGTTGGCCAGCGCCTGCTGGGCGCTCTGCTGGCCCAGGGCGAACTTCTGGATCTCGGGCGTCATCAGGTCGCTCATCTGCTGGTAGTCCTTGCTGTAGATGCCGGCGTTCGGGATCTTGCCCGCGATGTCGGCGAACATGGACCGCACCTTCTGATCACCGAAGTAGGGGTCCGGCTGCTGGAAGAAGGAGTCCTGGAAGGTCGGCTTGAGGCTGGGGAAGATGTCGGTCTTCTCGTAGATCTGCAGCTGGGCCTGGTCGCGGCCCATGTGGTACTGGACGTAGGCCCAGGCCGCCTCCTTCTGCTTGCTCTGGTCGAAGATCGCCAGCACGGAGCCGCCGTCGTTGCTGGCCTGGCTGCCGCCTTGGTTCCAGACCGGCAGCCGGGAGACACCCCACTTGCCCACCGCCTTGGGGGCGATGAAGCTCTTGAAGAAGGTGCCCATCCAGACCGCTTCCACGACCGTCGCCGTGCCGCCGTCCGACTGCGCCTTGTACCAGGGATCGGTCCAGGGCTCCTGATCGGCGGCCAGCCCGTCCTTCCAGAAGCGGCCGATGTATTCGAGCGTCTGCTGAACCTTGGGATCCTTGTCCAGAATGACGCTGCCCTTGGCGTCGATGTAGCCGGTGCTCTGCTGCCAGAGCAGGGTCTCGAAGAGGCGTCCGTCGTTGCGCGCCTTGGCCTGCTGCCACATCGCCGCACCGGTCTTCTGCCTGATCGTCTTGGCGGCCGAGTAGAAGTCTTCCCAGGTCTGGATGGAGGCGGGATCGACCCCGGCCTTGTCGAAGACGTCGCGCCGGTAGAAGACGGCGACCGGCCCCGGATCCCAGGGCATCGCGTAGTAGCGGCCTGCCTTGGTGATCCAGGTCCACTTGTAGGGGACGATCTTGGACACGTAGGGCTTGACCCAGTCGGTGATGTCGGCCAGGGCTCCCAGCTGGACGTACTGGGTGACGTGGGAGTCCTCGATCACGGAGACGTCTGGAGCTCCTGTGCCGGCAGCGATCGCCAGCTGGATGTTCCGGTAGGTGTCGCCGGGAGGCCGCGCAACATAGGTGAAGCTGACGTTGGGATAGGCGGCGCTGAAGTCGGCGTCGACCAGCTTGAGGGCGTCCAGCGAGGCGCTCCAGCCCCAGATCGTCAGCGATCCGCTGACGTTCTTCGAGGGGGTCGTGGACTGCGGCCCACTGCTGCCCACGCCACAGGCTTCCAGGAGGGCGGCGGTCGAAGGCAGGGCCAGGCCCAGCCAGGCCAGCCGCTGCATCAGCTCGCGGCGGCTGAGCCGGCTTCCCGCCCAGCCGTCAGCCAGAGGATCCCGCTCGGTGCTCAGCTCATCTCGACCCATTGCTCGCTCTCCCATGGCCCCCGCCCCCCTTCAGCGCCTCGGGTTGGGCCCCTTCGCCGAATAAGTGACCGGTAACACACGCGATCTTGAACCCTGTCGGCGGCGTTGTCAAGAGGAAAGTGTGACCGGTCACTTTCGGTCCGCATGATCCCGCATAATGCAGGCCGTGCCAAGGGCCCGGACTCCAGACAGGAAGCGCCCGACCATCCGGGACGTGGCGGCCCGCGCAGGGGTCTCGCACCAGACGGTGTCGCGCGTCATCAACGTCGACGGCTACGTGGCGGTGGACACCCGGGCCAGCGTGCTGCGGGCCATCCGGCAGCTGAACTACGTCCCCAACGGGATCGCCCGCAGCCTCTCCTCCAACCGCAGCCATACCCTGGGCGTGGTCAGCAACGACATCTCCGACCACTCCTTCGCGGAGCTCGCGGCGGGGGCCGAGCTCGAGGCGCGCCGCCACGGCTTCTATCTCGTGATCGGGAGCGTCGAGGATGAGTCTCCAGACGACGAGGAGGCCTATCTGCGACTCATGCAGCAGAGGCGCATCGAGGGCCTGATCGTGGCCCGGCCTCGTCTGCGTCCGGCCAGCCAGCGTCTGCTGGCCGCGATGGGCCGCTCGATTCCCACCGTCGCCATCGCCTCCCGGCTCGAAGCCCCGCGGCTGCACTCGGTCGACATCGACAACCGCGGGGGCGGCCGGCTGGCTGCCGCCCACCTGGTCGAGATGGGCCACCGAGCAGTCGCCACCATCACCGGGCCGCTGGACTGGCCCTCGGCCGCCGCCCGGCTGCAGGGCACCCAGCAGGCGCTCGCAGAGGCAGCTGACGGAACCAAGCTTCACGTAGAGACCAGCGGCGAGTGGGGGGTCGAGGGCGGTCAGGCCGCGATGTCGCGCCTCATCGAATCGGGTCGTGCCTTCACGGCCGTCTTCGCCCAGAGTGACCTGCTCGCCGTGGGCGCGATCGCCGAGCTGCACCGTCGCGGGCTCTCCGTACCGAGGGACATGTCGGTTGTCGGCTACGACGACATTCCGGTGGCCCGCTATCTGAGCCCGCCCCTGACCACCGTACGGCAGCCGATGCGTGAGGTGGGCGCCAGAGCGGTGAGGCTCCTCGTCGAGGCCCTAGCCCGGCGCTCACCTGCTCTGCAGGGGAGGGACCGCCATCACCTTGTCGATGTCTCTTTGATTGTCCGTGCATCCGTCGCGCGCCGGCCGGTTGGGTCAGGTTCGATCGGCCATTCGGACCGGCGACCTCACGGTTCCTGACCGTATCGACCGCTTGGTCGGCTGGGCTTGGCACGTGTCGCGAGAGGCCGCTGCGTGTCGCTGAGTCTCAGAGTCCCGAAGTGTGCCGTAAGCCGTGTTGCTGAGTGTCGCGCTGTACCGTCTGAGTTCGTTTTGTCCGCCCGTGGTTACTCCAGCGACCGCCCTGTATCGCCTAATA